>DATHJR010000471.1:0-7136 GCA_035286525.1 Gemmatimonadaceae bacterium
GCGAGCATGATGGCCCAGGTGCCCCAGACGAAGATCACCGCGAAGCGAGTCGATGCACCGGCCACGCCCTTGCGATCGAGCTGGTCCTCGCCGGAGGCGGAAGATACGATCACGAGGCACTCACCGTCGGCGCCGTGCTCACGCTCCCCGCGAAGGGCCCGACGTGCTCGGGGCGTTCCCACGTCGTGCTCCTGCCGTCGCCCGTCGGGAGCGCCGCGTAGGCGCCGCCACCGAACGTCGCGCGACGCCAGAGCCGGCGCAGCACGCGCCAGTATCCGCCACCCACGCTGATCAGCCGGAACGACGACGAGCCCATGTCCGGGGCGCGATTGATCCACGAGATCGGCACCTCGGCGACTCGATAGCCCATGACCAGCGGCTGCAGCCCCGTCTCCGCGTTCACGGCGAACCCCGGTTCCAGGAGCACCAGCCGTTCGACGACTTCGCGGCGCATCAGCTTGAGATTGTTCGTCAGGTCGCGAAAGCGGCGCCGCAAGGTGAGCTGCGCGATCGCATGGAATCCGCGGTTCGCCACGACCTTCTGGAAGGGATAGTTGAGCAGCATGCTGTGCCGGGAGAACCGACTGCCCACGACGACATCGAAGCCCTCGGCCGCGGCGTCGAAGAGGTCGCGAAATTCCGGGAGGAGATGCTGGAAGTCGCAGTCCATCGACAGGACGTAACGACCCGTGGCGGCCCGATAGCCGTCAGCGATCGCGCGCCCAACGCCATTCGGAGGCAAGCGCAGCACCGGGAGCACGCGCGGATCTTCGGATGCGAGCGAGAGGATCGCTTCACGCGTGCGATCGGTGCTGTTGTCGTCGACGAGAATGATCTCGTGCAGGTAGTCGTCGTAGAGCTCGCGCAGACGTGAGACGAGGGGGCGGACGTTCATCTCCTCGTTGTGGCACGGGATCACGACGGATAGCGCGCCTCGAAGACTCGCGTGCTCGCACAGCGACGTCGGCACGGGCACGCGTACGCGCGGGGGTTTTTGCGCGTGGACGAGAATCGTGCCCGCGAGGGTCCGCGCGCCCGGCATGTTCTCGAGCACGATCGAGAGATTGCGCAGCAGGTAGACGAGCCTGCGCGTGAGCGGCGCATAGACGAAGTCGGTGAACACGGCGAACACGCGGATGAAGCCGACCTCCGACATCAGCTCGTAGAGCCGGGGCCGGCTGATGAGCGTCCGCGGATCGCGCCGCCCTGTCACGCGCGCCATCGCTCGGCGCGCGCGAAGGACGACGTTCCAGGGATTGCTCTCGAAGAACACGAGCTGCCCGCCCGGGTTGAGCAGCTCGTGCGCCTGCTGCAGCATCTCTGCCGCGGTGCGACTGTCCAGGAGATCCATGCCGACGATGAGATCGAAGCGCTGCCCCTCGAGCGGACCCGGAAGCGATGATGCGACGATCCGCCTCACCGATGCATCATCGATCGAGAGCGCGGCGTGCGAGTCGAACGTCACGGCTGTGATCGGATTCTCGCCGCGAGACACGTAGACGAGCTGGCGCGTGAACGCGCCCTCTCCGCATCCTAGCTCGAGGATGCTCTGCCCCGGAAGCAGATGCACGAGCTGGCGGAAGGCGTGGGCGCGCCATCGCATTCGGTCGGCGCCGATCGGGTCGCGATTGCGCAGATACCAGTCGCGATGCCGCTCGCGCATGGCGAGCGTGTCGACGAGCGATGGGGTGGGCATGTGCGGATCAGTCCTCGTCGGGACGGGTTGAGGCGACGTGCGACTACGAGGACACGAATGAGTCGGGCATCACGAGAGATAATCTAAGACGCCGGAGGCGACGGGTGTTCCTCGGCGCGGCGCGCTACGAAAACATCGAGGGCATCGAGTGTGCCTGGGCGCCGAGGTTCCCGTCAATGCAGACGAGGCGCACCCAGGGTTGCAACGGTGCTCGCGAACGAGGGATAGAGTACCGCGTCGCCGTATGCACTGAGATGGTTGTCGTCGAAGAATATCGGGCGACCATGGCGAGTGACCGTGCACGTCTCGGTCGGGCACAGCACGGGGAACGGATCCCAGACGTGTACCGCAGGAAGCTGGGTCGCAATGTCCCGCATGGAGGCGTCGACGGGGTTCCGCAGCCTCTCGAGGTACGCGCGAGACTCCGTCAATCCTCCGCGGCAAACCGGATTCGACGCATTGAACCAATCCGAACAGCGGTACGGCGAGCGCCGGAAGAGCGGTGTGGGCGCCGCGAAGAGTATCGTCATCCCCTTCGAGGCAAACGGTCGAAGCATCGTGACCGCCTGCGAGGTTGCGAGCGCCATGTGTTCCATCGACTTCGGACTCTGCATCAGGCTATCCATGTTCTGCGGTGCAACGTTTCCCTCGTCATCCTCCAATCGGAATTGGCGCAGGCTCGCAAGAAACAAAATGTCGCCCGGGCGCACGGCCGCGAGCGCCTCGCGCGTTGCGGTCCGCACGAAGTTCTCACAACCGCCTGGCTCGGCCTCGGCCATCGGCGCAAGCAGATCGAGGTACGGACACCCCGCGAGGAAGTAGACGTTCACCTCGATCCCTCGCTCGGCGCTCAACTCTTCGAACATCGGCAAGTACTCCCTCGCGTGGGAGTCGCCGATGACGATCATGGTCCGCGGGTCCTTCGTGCCGCGACACTTCGCCGGGTGATACGAGAACAGCTGGCCGCCCGCGACCGCCCGCTCCCCAATGCTCACGTCGCAAGCCCGTTGCGCCTCATTTGGATGCGCCATGAAGGTGTCCGGATACCAATCGACGTAGTTCCGCGTCACCGTGCTGAGACTGAGCTCCGGCCCGTGCGAAAGTATCAATTGCGCGCCCGTCCGAGTGCCGGCAACCAGCGCGAGGAAGAAGGCGATGCGTGCGGCCGGCCGATGTCGTTCGAGCGTCACGTTGTGTCGTAGCGGCATTTCGACCCAGCGATACGACGCCGCGCCCGCGGCAATGGTTGCGATCAACGCCAGTACTCGCGGCAGGGCGCTATCGAAGCCGACCGTCCATCGCATGAGCACGAAGATCGGCCAGTGCCAGAGATAGAGCGAATACGAGCGACGGCCGATCCAGACTGCTGCAGGATGCGCGAGCGATCGGCGCAGCGAATGCGCGGTCGCCGCGTGCGCTCCGCCGAGCAGAAGCGCAGTGCCGATCACGACGGCGGCCGCCCACGGAAATGGAAAGTACGGCTCCGTCGCGAACACCATCACCGCGCCGACGATGACGAGCCCCGCCCACGGATCGATTGCGCCAACGTCCCCAATCGATCGGGCCGAGTCCAACGCCCGCGACGCCGACAGCTCGAACAGCAATGCGCCGGCGGCGAGCTCCCAAAATCGGTATAGCACGGAGTAGAACGCCGCGGTGGGTTGCGCACGCGTCGCCCACGCGCAGCCGACGAGCGATGCGATACCCACGATCGCCAGAGCCGACTGCGCGAGCGCTGCCGACTTCTCCCTATAGCGGGCGCGAGCGCGTACCCAGAGAAACAGCAGGAGCGGACACACGACATAGAACTGCTCTTCGACGCCGAGCGACCACGTGTGTGTATAAGGATTGAGTGCGGCGAGCGGAGCGAAGTAAGCGTCCGCGTTGTGCTGCATCAACCAATTGCTGAGGCCAACGAAAGCATACAGCGCGGTTTGTTCGCTGAACCGGCTCAACCACGCGCGTGGGATGAAGAGCGTCGCGGCGAGCGCGATGCCGAACAGCATGACGATGAGCGCGGGCACGATTCGGGCGAGGCGTCGCGCATAGAACTCGGCGATGAAGCCGCCGACGCTCCGCTGCGACGATTCGGCCAGGGAGGCGCTCACGACGAAGCCCGAGATGACGAAGAACACGTCGACGCCGACGAAGCCGCCCGGCAGCCATCGCGCATTCACGTGATACAGCATCACCGGCACGACGGCCATCGCGCGGAGTCCGTCGATGTCGGGACGGTATTTCATCCTGGGGTGCTCACGCCGGTCGATGGGATGGATCTCGACGGCGACTTGTCCACGCGCCATCAGTGGACCGCATCCCGCGAGTCGCTGCACCAACATCATCTACTACGGACGAGGTGGGATTCGAACCCACGGTACGCTATTAACGTACACACACTTTCCAGGCGTGCGCCTTAAACCACTCGGCCACTCGTCCCTCGAACTCTCCCTCGAACTCTCCTTCGAACTCTCCTTCGAACTCTCCTTCACAACTCCACAAAATACTTCGGCGCTCGTCCCCACGCGGGTCATCCAGACCCCACGAAAGCCGAGCGCCGTGTCGTCACGGACGGGGTGAGATTCGAACTCACGATACCGTTGCCGGTATGCCGGTTTTCGAGACCGGTGCCTTCAACCACTCGGCCACCCGTCCAGGCAGCCGTCAAAGCTATTCGGCCACGTGAGGCGAGTCAACGGAAAGTGTCCGACGCGCAGCGAACATCTCGCGCAGCATCGCGCCGCACGCCTCCGCACACACGCCGCCGCGCACTTGCGGTCGATGATTCAGCACGGGATGCCGCAACAAATCTTCCACCGAACCCGCCATCCCCGCCTTGTCATCCCATGCGCCGAACACCACGCCCTTCACGCGCGCGAGCACGCTCGCACCCGCACACATCGCGCACGGTTCGAGCGTCACGTACAACACGCACTCGGTGAGGCGCCAAGTTCCGAGCGACGCCGCCGCCTCGCGCAGCGCGAGCACTTCCGCGTGCGCCGTCGGATCCTGATCGCGCACGGTGCGGTTCGATGCGCGCGCGAGCACGACGCCGTCGCGCACCACGAGCGCGCCCACCGGCACTTCGCCCGCCTCCGCACCCGCGCGTGCGACGGCGAGCGCCTCCGCGATCCAGCGCTCGTCCTCTTCCGTGCCGATCGTGCTCAGCGCGCGGCTCCCGCGCCGGCCGTGCCCGCCGTCGCGCGTCCTGCCCCATTCGCGCTCTCGGCCGCGTCGGCATCGTGCCCCGACACCTCGAAGCCGAGCGTTCCATCCGGTGAGCGCGTGACACTCACGTGATCGCCATCCTTAAACCGACCTTCGAGCACCGCCATCGCGAGCGGATTCTGGAGATAGCGCTGGATCGCCCGCTTCAGCGGACGCGCACCGAAGGCCGGATCGAACCCCTCCTCCGCCAGCACGCGCTTCGCCTCCGGCGTGAGCTCGAGCGTGATCTTGCGATCCCCCAGTAGCTTTTTGAGCCGCTCCAGCTGCAGGTCGACGATGTGCTCGATCTGATCCATCGACAGCGGATGGAAGATGATGATGTCATCGACGCGATTCAGAAACTCCGGCTTGAAGTTGCGCCGCAGCTCCGCCATCACGTGCGTCTCCACCTCGGCCCAGTCCGCCGTCCCGCGGTCGAGAATGTACTGGCTGCCGATGTTCGACGTCATGATGATCACGGTGTTCCGGAAGTCCACCGTGCGCCCCTGCGAATCCGTGAGCCGTCCGTCGTCGAGAATCTGCAGCAGGATGTTGAAGACATCGGGATGCGCCTTCTCGATCTCGTCGAACAGCACGACCGAATACGGGCGGCGGCGAATCGCTTCCGTGAGCTGTCCGCCCTCCTCGTAGCCGACATAGCCGGGCGGCGCGCCGATCAGCCGCGCAACCGCGTGCTTCTCCATGTACTCCGACATGTCGATGCGCACGAGCGCCTGCTCCGAATCGAACAGGAAATCGGCGAGCGCGCGCGCGGTCTCGGTCTTCCCTACACCGGTTGGTCCCAAGAAGATGAACGAGCCGATCGGACGATTCGGATCCTGCAACCCCGCGCGCGAGCGACGCACCGCATCCGCCACGGCCTTCACGGCCTCGCGCTGTCCGACCACGCGGTGCGCGAGCTCGTCCTCGAGCTTCGTCAGGCGCTCTCGCTCCGTCTCCATCATCCGCGACAGTGGAATGCCGGTCCACCGCGACACGATGTCCGCGATGTCCTCCGCGTCCACTTCCTCCTTGAGAAAGCGCGGGCCCGTCGTCTGCTTCTGCTTGAGTGCCTGCTCCGCCTCGCGCAGCTCCGCCTCCAGTTTTGGGATCTCGCCATACGACAGCTCGGCCGCGCGACCGAGGTCGCCGCGGCGCTGTGCCTGATCTACCTCCGTGCGCGCCTGATCGATGCGCTGCTTGATCACGCTGAGCTTGCCGAGCGAGTCCTTCTCCGCTTGCCACTGCGCCTTCATCGCACCCGATTTTTCCTTCAGCTCGGCCAGCTCACGCTCGAGCGCGTCGAGGCGTTCGCGCGACGCGGCGTCCTTCTCCTTTTTCAGCGCCTGGCGCTCGATCTCGAGCTGCATCACACGGCGCTCGACTTCATCGATCTCCTGCGGCAGCGAGTCGATCTCGATGCGCAGCCGCGACGCGGCCTCATCGATGAGATCGATCGCCTTGTCGGGGAGAAAGCGGTCGCCGATGTAGCGGTTCGAGAGCGTCGCAGCGGCGATGATCGCGGAGTCGGTGATGCGCACGCCGTGATGGACCTCGTAGCGCTCCTTGAGCCCGCGCAGAATCGCGATCGTGTCCGCCACCGTCGGCTCGCCCACGTACACTGGCTGGAAGCGCCGCTCGAGCGCCGCATCCTTCTCGATGTGCTTGCGGTACTCGTCGAGCGTGGTCGCGCCGACCACGCGCAGCTCGCCGCGCGCGAGCAATGGCTTGAGCATGTTCCCCGCGTCCATCGACCCCTCGGCCGCACCGGCTCCGACCAGGGTGTGCAGCTCGTCGATGAAGACGACGAACTTCCCCTCCGACGACGTGATCTCCTTGAGCAGCGACTTGAGACGCTCCTCGAACTCCCCGCGGAACTTGGCGCCGGCGATCAGCGCCGCCAGGTCGAGCGCGACGAGCTGTTTGTCGCGCAACGACTCCGGCACGTCGCCGTTGACGATGCGCTGGGCGAGCCCCTCGACGATCGCCGTTTTGCCGACGCCGGGCTCGCCAATGAGCACCGGATTGTTCTTGGTGCGCCGCGACAGCACCTGGACCACGCGGCGAATCTCCTCGTCGCGTCCGATGACGGGATCGAGCTTGCCGGCGCGCGCGGCCGCGGTCAGATCGCGCGTGTACTTCTCCACCGCCTGGTACTGATTTTCGGGTGTCTGATCCGTCACACGGTGCGAGCCTCTGACGGCCTGCAGCGCCTCGAGAAGGGCGGCCTTCGTAA
>DATHJR010000472.1:0-6305 GCA_035286525.1 Gemmatimonadaceae bacterium
CCGTCATTCGAGCATTCCCACGGCTGGCGACGATGGCACCGCCACTTCGCGGCGCGGCATGCGTCCCGCGAGGTGCGCCTGGCGACCAGCGTCGACGGCAAGCCGCATCGCGTGCGCCATGCGCACGGGATCCTCGGCCGCCGCAAGCGCGGTGTTCATCAGGATGCCATCGACGCCCTGCTCCATCGTGATGCATGCATCGCTCGCGGTGCCCACGCCGGCGTCGACGATCACCGGGACCGAGAGTCGATGCTTGATCGTGCGAATGGAGTACGGATTGAGCAGCCCGAGTCCCGAACCGATCGGCGAGGCGAGCGGCATCACCGCGGCGGCGCCGGCATCCTCGAGGCGCAGCGCCGTGATGAGGTCATCGTTCGTGTACGCGAGCACCACGAAGCCCTCGGCCGCGAGCGTGCGCGTCGCCTCGAGCAGCGCCGCGGTGTCGGGGAGGAGCGTGTCCTGGTCGCCGATGACCTCGAGCTTCACCCATTCGTTGAATCCCGCGGCGCGCGCGAGCCGCGCGTAGCGCAGGGCATCCGCAGCGTTGTAGCAGCCTGCGGTGTTCGAGAGCAGGAAATATCGCGTCGGGTCGAGATGCGGAAGCACGCCGTCATCCCGGCTGCGATTCAGATCGACGCGACGCACGGCTACCGTCACCACCTCGGCGCCCGACGCGTCGATGGCGCGAACCATCTCCTCGGGCGACTTGTACTTGCCCGTGCCGACCATGAGCCGCGAACGGAGCGCGCGCCCCGCGATCACGAAGGGCGTGTCGGTGCCGCCGGCAACCAGCGTGGATGCCGTCATCCGCCGCCCACGAAGTGGACGATCTCCACGGAGTCGCCGGTGGCGAGCACCATCGAGTCGAGACGAGAGCGATCGCGCACGATCTCGCGGTTGTGCTCCACCACCACCGCGTCCGCGCTGACGGAGAGCTCGCGCAACAGGTCGCCTAGAGTGCTGCCGGCCGCGACCGTGCGCTCCTCGCCATTGACGACGGGGATCACTCCATCAGGACTGACCGCGCGCTCCATCATAGTGTGAAAGATAGTCGGACGCCGCGGCTTCCGCAGACGCCGCGCCCCAGATTCCGGTGATCGCCGCGACCCCGTACGCCCCGGCGTCACGGAGTGCTCCGACGTTCGCGGGACGAACGCCGCCGATGGCGATGCACGGCAGCGTAGTCGTCGCCGCTACCGCGGCTACGAGCTCCGCGCCTCGGCCGGGCATCCCCGAGTGCGATGCGGTGGGGAACACGTGCCCGGCAACCACCCAGTCCGCGCCGTCGCGTTGCGCCACCAACGCTTCGACGGCGCTGTGGACGCTGGCGCCGAGCGGGAGCTCACCCGCGACGAGCCGCGCGTCGGCGACGGTGAGAGAGCGCGTGGTGAGCTGCGCGGCGTGCGTGCGTGCCGCGAGCGCGACGTCGAGCCGCTCGTTCACCACGAGCCAGCATCCGGTGCTCTCCTGCGCATCTCCCAGCGCGAGCGCGAGCGCGTAGATCTGCGCGGCTGTGAGGTAGCGCGCGCGAAGATGCACCGCTCCGCGCGGGCCGAGGGCGTGCATGACGCCACGCGCGCGGGTGGTAAACTCGGGGTGCGCGAGGATCAGGTCGTCGGTGACGGCGTGGATGACGGGGACGACGAGCATCTACGCGCCGAGCCGCTCTCCGACTTCGATGCTGCGTCCGCGCATCCACTCGTCCGGAGCGACGCGGGTACGCCCGGCCGGTTGCGCGCAGACGATCATCACGGCGCCGGTTCCGCACGTGACGAGCATCCCGCGACCATCGATCGAGACAATGGTGCCGGGCCCGTGAGCGCTCTCGGACGGCGCGCCGACGGCCGCAGCGCCGAACAACTTGACCTCGCCGCCGCGATGCGTCGTGAAGGCGCCCGGCCTCGGATCGTACGCGCGCACGTGACGGGCGATCGCGTCAGCGCTCTCGTTCCAGTTCACGCGCGCCATCTCGCGAAGAATCTTCGGCGCGAACGTCGCCTTCGAATCGTCCTGCGGTGTTTCGGGGAGCCGGTTGAGCGACAGCAGGGTGAGCGCCTCGACGAGCGCGAGCGCGCCCAGCTCGGAGAGGCGCGCCTCGAGCTCGCCCGCGGTCTCGTCCCGCGCGACCGGGGTGCGCGCCTGGAGCAGGATCGGCCCGGCGTCGAGCTCCTTCACCATTCGCATCACCGTGACGCCCGTTTCCGCGAGCCCCGCGCGCACCGCGCCCTGAATCGGCGCGGCCCCGCGCAACGCCGGCAAGAGCGACGCGTGCAGGTTGATCGTGCCACGCGCCGGCAGTGCGATCAGCGACTCACGCAGAATGTGGCCGTACGAGACGACGATGCTGAGATCGGGCACGAGGGCGCGAAACTGCTCGAGAAACAGTTCGTCCTTCGGCGTCTCCGGCTGAAACAGCGGCAGCTCCTCGGCGAGCGCCACTCCCTTCACGGGCGAGGGCACCAACGTGGAGCGCGAGCGTCCCACCGCGCGGTCCGGCTGCGTCACCACGCCGACCACGTCGAATCCCTCGCCGAGGAGCGCGCGGAGCGCCGGGACGGCGAAGCTCGACGTGCCCCAGAAAACGAGCCGCACTACAGCTCCTCGTCGCGTTCGTGGTGGTCCGCGGTCTCGCGCGGCGGCATGGTGCGCGTGAGCGACTTGTCCTTGCCGCGCAACTTTCGCCACTTCTTCATCGCGGCCTGTCGCTTGAGCAGACTCAGATAATCGATGAACAGCCGGCCGTGCAGGTGGTCGATCTCGTGCTGGAGACAGCGCGCGAGCAGATCGGCCGCGTCGATCTCGATCGGCTTGCCATCGCGGTCGAGCGCGTGCACGACCACGTGCTTCGCGCGCGTGACGTCGCCGTAGATCTCGGGGATCGAGAGGCACCCCTCCTCGCCCGTCTGCTCGCCGTCGCTCTCGACGATCTCGGGATTCACCAGCGCGTACTGGGTCTTGTCGACATCGATGACGCAGATGCGCTCGAGGCGCCCCACCTGCGTCGCCGCGAGCCCGATGCCGCGCGCGATGTGCATCGTCTCGAACATGTCATCGATCAGGCGACGATGCGCATCCGTCACCTCGCTCAACACGGTCGTCTCCTGGCGGAGGATCGGCGCGTCGAGGACATAGATATCCAGCGGGGTCACGCGCCGGCGGCTCCTTCACCGGTTTTCGAGAGCACCTTCGCTATTCGCCCGCGCTCGACGACCATGCGCGACTCCGCGCTCTTGATCGTGATGCGATCCTCCATCGTCACGACCGGCGCGCCGTCTTTCGTGCCCTGCTTGATGAAGATCACGTCGCCGATGATTCCGCCGGCGGTCACCACCTCGTCTCCCTTCTTGATCTCGCGCAGGCTGAGCTCCTGCTGTTTGCGCTGCTTCTGCTGCGGCCGGAAGAGGATGAAATAGAAAATGGCGAGAATGAGCACCATCTGAAAGGCGAATCCATACATCGGATTCGAGCCAGGGCTCGGCTGCATGAAGAGAAAAGCGTGCAGAGCGTTCATGGGGTGGGCAGGGGTCGAAGATGATAGCGGTCGAGCCACCGCTCGCTCCAGGCATCGAGCGAGCCTTCAGCGATGGCGCTCCGCACATCGCGCATCAGCGCAAGCAGGAAATGTACATTGTGCAGGGAAAGAAGATGCATGCCGAGCGCCTCTTCCGATACGAAGAGGTGGCGGATGTAGGCGCGAGTGAATCGCGCGCAGGTCGAGCAGTCGCACCGGCTGTCGAGCGGACGCGGGTCGGTCCGGAACTTTACGTTGCGCACGTTGAGCCTGCCCTCGCTGGTGAAGGCGGTGCCCGTGCGCCCCATGCGGGTTGGCGCGACGCAGTCGAACATGTCCACTCCGCGTCGCGCGCCCTCGATGAGGTCCTCCGGAAACCCCACCCCCATCAGATAGCGCGGCCGGTCCACCGGAAGCGCGTCGTTCATGACATCGAGCACCTCGTACATCGCCGGCTTCGCCTCTCCCACCGAGAGCCCGCCGATGGCGATTCCATCCCAATCGGCCATCGACCGAATCGCGCTCGCCGTCGCACGCCGAAGTTCGGCGTGCGCGCCGCCCTGCACGATGGGAAAGAGCGTCTGCGGAAATCCGACGCCGCCCTCGATTCCCTGCAGCCGTATGTGCTCGCGCAGTCCGCGCTCGAGCCAGCGAAGCGAGCGGTCGCTGGCGTCGAGCGCATCCGCGTATTCCGATTCGCCCGGGATCACGTGATCGAACTGCATGATCACATCGGCGCCCAGCGCGTGCTCGAGCGCAATCACGCTCTCCGGCGTGAAGTGGCGGTGCGAGCCGTCGACGTGCGACTGAAACGCGACACCATCCTCGCTCACAGTGCGCATTCCCTCGAGCGAGAACACCTGGAAGCCGCCGGAGTCGGTGAGCATCGGACCGTCCCACGCCATGAAGCGCTGGATCCCTCCCATCTCGCGCACGACGTCTTCGCCCGGACGCAGGTGCAGGTGATACGCGTTGGCGAGGATCATCTGCGCCCCCATCGCGCGCAGGTCGTTGGGGTCGAGCGCCTTGACGCTCGCGCCCGTGCCCACGGCCATGAAGGCGGGCGTGTCGACGTCCCCATGCGGCGTATGGAAGATCCCGGTGCGCGCATGCCCATCGCGCGCCTGCACGCTGAAGCCGAATGGCGAGCTACTCACCGCCGTCGCTCCGCGACCGGCCGCTCACGTCAGATGACTGCCATCGCGTCGCCGTAGGAATAGAACCGGTACCCCGCATCAACCGCCTCTCCGTACGCGCGCATCGTGAGATCGTAGCCGGCAAGCGCGGCGACGAGCATCAGGAGCGTCGAGCGCGGAAGATGAAAATTCGTGATGAGTTTGTCTACGCCGCGAAAAGTATAGGGAGGGCGAACGAAAAGACGCGTCTCGCCCCGTGCCGCCGCGAAGCTCCCGTCCTCGCGAACGGCGCTCTCGAGCGCCCGTGCGCTCGTGGTGCCCAGTGCCCAGATTTTTCCGCCGCGCGCTCGCGCGTCGTCGAGCGCCGCCGCGCTCTCTGCAGACAGCTCGAAGCTCTCCTCGTGCATCGGATGGAACGCTGGATCCTCCACCTCCACCGGCTTGAAGGTGCCGGCGCCCACGTGGAGCACCAGATCCACGCGCCGTACTCCGCGCGCGGCGAGCGCCGCGAGCAGCGCGTCGGTCATGTGCAGCCCCGCCGTCGGCGCCGCCACCGATCCGTTCTCACGCGCGTACACGGTTTGGTACCGCTCCGCATCGGCGGCGGTATCGGCTCGCGCGATGTACGGAGGAAGCGGAATGTGTCCGTGGCGCTCGATCGCCGCGCCGACGTCGCCTTCCGCCCTCAACCGGACGATGCGAGTGCGGCGGTCGGTGAGCGCCACGATCTCCGCGTCGAATCCATCCGCGATGCGCACGTGGCGGCCGGGATGCAGCTTTCCGCCGGGGCTCACCATCGCCTCCCACGTGCCATCGGCCAGCGGACGCAGGAGCAGAATCTCCGCGGGAGCGCCGGAGTCGCGCGTGCCGAGCAGCCGCGCGCGCATCACCTTCGTGGTGTTGAGCACGAGCGCATCGCCCGGCGCGATGATCGTCGGGATCTCCGAAAACGCACGGTGTGCGATCTCGCCCGTCGCGCGATTCACGGTGAGCAGCCTGCTCGCATCGCGTCGTTCCAGCGGAAGCTGGGCGATCTGCGCGATGGGAAGCTCGAAATCGTAGTCGGATGTGCGCGTCCCGCGCGTGCGCGCGTCGGGCGCGCTCACTCCACGATCGTCAGCGGTCGCTCGCGTGACACGTGGCGATGATTCGCACGATCAGTGACCTCCACGTCGATCACGTAGTTGCCGGGCGATGCGGCTCCCAGATCGAGCGTGATGTAGTCCAGGGCGATCGCGCGCGCCGGAGCCTGCCGCGGGAAGGACAGCGAGATGTGATCGCTGCCGCTCCCGGAAATGCCGATCGCGCTCTTCACGCCGCCGATGATCTTCGCCGCGAAGGCGCCAAGTCCGCCGCCCTTCTCGCGTCGCAGCGTGATGGTGACGTCGTAGGTCGAGTTGCCGTTCGCCTGCTTCTGCAGATCGTACGTCTCCCAGAGCATCGCGAACGATTTTCCGCGATGCACCCGCCCCACGCTCGGCGAGATCTGAAAGTCCGACCATCGCTCGGGCACACCGCTCGTGGGCGACAGCGAATCGGCGACGAGGATGTCGCTCAGGCCGAATCCGCTCGCCGGCAGCAGCTCGACGCGACTGGCGGAGCGAGCGCCGCGGCCGGCGTCCGGCTGCAGCGCCTCGACGCGGTAGAGGAACGTTCCT
>DATHJR010000473.1:0-3588 GCA_035286525.1 Gemmatimonadaceae bacterium
ACAGCCGCTGCGCGGCATCGATTAGCCGCTGCCGCGTGTCCGCGGCCTGCGCAGGAGCGCTCGTCACAGCGTGCGCCTGAAGAGTTGCGTCGCCAGCGTCATCGCGACGACGGAGAAGATCGTCAGGTAGAGCAGGTCGTAGCCGATGGCGGCGAAGCCGGTGTTCTTGAGCACGAGGCACTTGAACGCGTGCACGGCGTACGTGAACGGGTCGATCTTCGAGATGGCGCGCATCCATCCGGGAAATGCCTGCGTCGGATACACCGCCCCGCTCGGGAAATACAGAAACGTGTTGAGCACGCCGAAGGTTGCGCGCGGAACGAGCGGGTCGTTCACGCGCACCATCAGCAGGAACATCATGCTCACGAGCGCGAACGCGGTCACCACGATCACGACGAACAGCCGAACGAGACGCAGCGGGTCGAACGGATTGGGCACGCCGGCGATGAGCGAGCCGATCGTCATCAACACGAGCCCCGCGAGCACGGCCTTGATCGCGCCCGAAAGATTGAAACCGAGAATGAGCTCGAAGCGCGTGATCGGCGTGACGAGATAGCCCTCGTGCAGCCCCCGCGCCTTGTCGTCGACGAAGATGATGCCGCCGCCGATCATCACCATCATGAAGATCGACATCACGATGGAGCCCGGCAGCAGGTACTGGATGTAGGGCACGTACGGATACATCTCGACGACGTCGAGCGTCGTGTGCTGCTCCAAGCGCTGCGCCTCGGCCGCGGGCTGGTTGTACGCGGCGATGAGCCCCGCGTACGCGCCGGCGAGGCTCGCGCTCACGAAGTTGTCGGTGTTGTCCTCGATGAGCGCGACCCGCGGCGCATCGCCCGCAAGCGAGCGGCGCGAGAAGTCGGGAGGGATTGCGAGCACGCCGTTGATGCGACCGTTGCGCAGGTCGCCGAGCGCCGAGCCGAGATCGTTGTACATCAGCGGCTCGAACGTCTTCGCGTTCGCCGCGACGGCATTGGAGAGCTCGTGCAGGCGCACCGCGGGCACGCCGTGATCCTGGTCGACGAGCCCGACCTTGAGATTCTTCACCTGCCCGCCGAACGCGTAGCCGAGCACCACCAGCTGCACGATCGGCATGACGAGCGACATGATGATGAGCGTCGGGCTGCGCCGGAAGCGCCGCAGCTCCCTCTCGATGATGGCCCAGGTACGATGCATGGCGCTCTCCTATCGGCCGCGATTGACCATCACGGACCGGTCCGCCGCCGACGGCTCCTGAAGCGCGTCGCGCAGTTGCCTGCCCGTGTAATGCACGAATACATCGTCGAGCGTCGTACTCTGCACGGCGAGCGACAGCACGCGCACGCCGGCGTCCGCCGCGGTCGCCATCAGCGCGGTCGTCGTCTCGGGGCCGTTGTCCGTCGCGATGCGCGCGACGTTCGCGTCGCCCGTCACGCGCTCGACTCCCGGTAGCGACTCGAGGCTCGTGCGCCAGTCGGGCGGCGCATCGCCGAAGCTCGCCTCGATCGTGTTTGTGCCCGGAATCGATGCCTTGAGACGAATCGGCGAATCGAGCGCCATCAGATGCCCGTGGTCCACGATCGCGATCCGATCGCACCAGTCGTCGGCTTCGTCCATGTAGTGCGTGGTGAGCAGCACCGTGAGCTCGTGCTGCTCCTTGAGCTTGCGCACCATCTCCCACACCGCCCCGCGCGATACCGGATCGAGCCCGGTCGTCGGCTCGTCGAGAAAGAGCACGCGCGGATGGTGCACGAGTCCGCGCGCAATCTCCACGCGACGCCGCATGCCGCCCGACAGCTTCTTCACCTGTTCGTTCGCCCACTTCGTGAGCTCCACCTGTTCGAGCAGGTCGGCGATGAGCGGATCGCGCCTCTCCCGAGGCACGCCGTACAGCTTCGCGAAGATGAGCAGATTCTCGTACACGCTCAGCTCGAGATCGCTCGTCATCGCCTGCGGGATCACCCCAATGACCTTGCGTACTCCATTGGGATCCTCGATGACATCGATGCCATCCACCCTCGCGCTGCCAGACGTGGGCGGGATGAGCGTCGTGAGCATGCGGATGAGCGTCGACTTCCCCGCGCCGTTGGGGCCGAGGAGCCCGAAGACCTCGCCTTGATCCACGGAAAACGAGACGTCATCGACGGCCGTGAAGTCGCCGAATTTCTTCACGATGTGCTGCACATCGATCGCGGCCTTCATCACGACACGGGGAGGAGCACGTACGCCGTCATTCCGGTGGCGAGCCGGCGATCCTTGTTGTCCACGCGCAGCCGGATCTCGAACGTCTTGATGTCGCGCTTGGAGCGGCTCACATCGCGCTGCGTCGCGAAGCCCGCGTCGACGCCGCGAAAGAACACGGTGCCGTCGCGCGTCTCGCCCGAGGGCAGGCGCACCTTGAGATGATCCCCGAGCCTGACCCGGCCGATGTAGCTCTCCTCCACGTCGGCGCGAATCCAGAGATCGTCGGGATTGATGAGCGTCATGATCGGCGTGCCAGCGGCAACGATCTCGCCCGCGCGCACTGCGCGGACGTCCACGACTCCTGCGAGCGGCGAGTGGATTTCGGAGTAGCCGAGTCGGACGTCGGCCTTCGCGGTCTGCGCGGCGGCGGCGGCGCGCTGCTGCTTCGCCCCCACGAGCGCGCTGCGCTTTATGGCGACCTGCTCGGCCTGCCCACGCGCGAGCTCCAGCGCCGCGCGCTGCGCGTCCGCCTGGCGATCCGCCGCCTCGGCCTTCGCCTTGGCGACGAGAAGCTCGGTGCGCTGCTGGTCGACCGTCTGCTGCGAGATGGCGCCGCTCTTGAGAAGTGTCGCGAATCGGTCGTAATTGGTCTGCGCGTTCGCGAGGTCGGCGGCCGCTTGCGCGCGTTGAGCCTCGGCGCTTGCCACCGTTGCCTCGGCCTGGCGCACCTGCTGCGTCATCTGCTGTTCCTGATACCGCACGGCCGACTCCGTCTCGCGAACCTCGGTGGCCATCCCTTCGGCGCTGTGGGCGTAGTAGGCTTGGTCGGCCGCGAGCTCACCGGCCGAGATGACGGCGAGGAGCTGGCCGGGAACGACGGAGTCGCCTTCGTTGACGAGAAGCTTCTGAACCTGACCGCTCACCTGGGGGCTGACGATGACGTCGTTGGTGGTGACGATGCCGGTGAGGACGAGCGGTTTGGCGGGAGCGAAAGTCGCGTAGGCGGCGATCGCGACGACGATGACGGCGGCGGCGATCAGGATCTTGCGGGAGCGGTTCATGTGGTGGGGCGGCGGGGCGTGGGTGCGGCCGACTCGAGCGTTCAAACAATTGTATTAATCGCGTGTTTGAACGTCAAGTGGCAGTTGTTCGCCAATAGCCCGGCCCAACAGCATTCGGGAGGAGCGTGAGAGGCGGCGTTCGAGCAGAGCGACAGGAGGGATGGGTGGCCGGCTCGTTCGCGGCGATCGGAGCATGGATCGTCGGGATGCTGCTGCAGTTCCATCCCATTCTGCTCTCCGGCCTGAGCCGAATGCAGAGCGATTGGGGCGACACGAGGCTCAACAACTATATCCTCGAGCACGGCTACCGATGGTTGATCGGCATGCCGGGACACGAGCGCTTCTGGAGTCCGCCGGTGTT
>DATHJR010000474.1:0-3748 GCA_035286525.1 Gemmatimonadaceae bacterium
AGGGCCACACGAAGCGAATGCTCCGCGACGGACGCGCGATCTTTCCGTCGGCGATCAGCTTCGAGAGCGTTCGCGCGACCTCGAGAATGGTGGCGCAACCGCTCGCATTGTCGTTCGCGCCGGGCCGCTGGTGATCGAGATGGCAGCTGAGTACGATCTCCTCCGCCTTGCGGTCGCTGCCCGGAATGAGCGCGGTGACGGGGTTGTACGTGGCCACGTGGCGCGACGCGCGTACTATCGCGTGTAAGGTGATGCTCTCGCCAGACGCGAGCCGTTCCTGCAGGGCGCGATACTGCTTGAGTGAAACCATGAACGCGAAGGTGTGTCGGGCCTCGAACGAATCGAGGTGTCCCCATCGGATTGCGTTTACATCTTCCCGCGACCATGCGTTGGGCTGGTTTTGCGCGGCGCTGATGACGCCCTTTGCGCCGAATTTGTCGATCGCGAGCGGCACCACGCCGCCGGGCGCCTCCGAGGTGAGCACGAGCTTTCCGCGCACGTCCTTCCCCGCGTAGTCCTTTTCCGATGTGCCGGCGCCGACGTCGACGAGCGTGGTCGTCACGTCGGCGCTGTCGCTGTCCTCCGCGAGCACCACAGGCTCATCCTCGAAGCTCGCGATACGAACACCAGGCTTCCGAGTGATGAGATCCCGGTGCGTCTCAAAGGCCACTTCCCAAAGCTCCGCGAATTCCGGATCCCACCCCAGCCGCGCCTTCTGCGTGCCGTACATCGTGTGGCCGTCGGCGGGGAATTCGTGGACGGTCACTTCTTCGAGGCCGTAGCTCTTGGCCTGGGCGGCAACGAAGTCCGCCGCGGCACGAAATCCCTTCGACGCGCGCATGCGGTGCTGCCGCGTGATGAACTCGAGGTTACGCTTGGCCGACGCGCCGGACAGCTCGCCCGCGAGCGCCGCGACGGTGCGCTCGGGGAGAAGCGGCACGGTGGAGGCGTGCTGCGCGGCGGCGGCGACCGGAAGGGCGCACGACACGAGCGCGGCGAGTGAAAAACGGATGCGCATGAGTTGGGAGCGAAGGGTGGGGGAGGCACGTCAGTCTGCCCCCTGGTGCCGAATGCTGTCAAGGCGACCTGTACCGCCGGCAGGCCTAGTCCGCGGCATGCGACACGTGGACGCAATGATTTTCGGACCGTGTAAACCATCCGCGGTCCCCGCGCATCCAACTGTTGAACGGGTGCAGACCAGCCACTCGACGAACTCCATTCCGCGCTGCGCAGGACGCCATGCAGAATCTTCCTTACGACCACACACCGCGCGCTCCTCGACTGCGCAACCAACGCGGTTTCGCCACGATGGCGGCGTTGATGCTCTCCCTCGGCGTCGGAGCGACCACGGCGGTCTTCAGCATCGTGGACTACGCCATGCCGCCTGCCTCGTCGTACACGACCTGCGAGACGATGATGGAGGCTCAGGAGAATCAGCAGTCCGCGGACACGATTAGGGTTAGCCCCACCCGCGCGGAGCTTCGCGACCGCGTTGCCTACGCATACGAGACGAGCTACGAGAGCGCGGACAATGCACTCGGCGCGATTCCGGAGATGGCCAGTGGACTGGGCGAGCGGTCTGTTCTCGAGCTACTTGGCGCCGCAGCAGTCGCGCTCCTCGTCGCGTGCACGCGGGGAGCTTCCCGGCGCACCACCTTGCCACGTTCGCCGCTCATGATCGCGGCGACGACGGTGGGTGCGGTCGCGTTCGCGACGCTCTCGCTTCGGGCTCTCGGACTTCCCGCGATCGGTGTTCGCGCGGCGACATTTGCTCTCTGCATCTCCGTTCTCGCCGTGTACTTCGCTCGCGGCGCGCAGAAAAAGGCCGCGGTGATCGCGATCTAGCATCGAGGCGAGGCAAGGCGAGGTCGCGCAGGAGTCGGCGCCGGCTATATTGGCGGAGACTCGTCATTCGCACGGAGCTCCATGCGCCATCGCCCGTTCGCCGCCGCCGCTCTGCTGGTCGCGCTCACCGCACGTGCGCAGCAGCCATCGCCCAAGCCGATCTTCACCTTCCAGGAGGTGATGATTCCGGTGCGCGACGGCGTACACCTCCAGACTGTGATCCTCACGCCGGTCGATCGGCACGGTCCGCTGCCGATCCTCTTTCGTCGAACGCCATACGGCGTGCCAGATCACGCGCCTACCGAGCTCGCCGCGAACATCAAGGAGCTCGCGACCGATGGCTACATCTTCGTCATACAGAACCTGCGCGGACGCTTCAAGTCCGAGGGCACGTTCAAGCTCACGCAGCAGGCCAACCTCGCCGACACGACGTCTACGAGCGAGACCACCGACGCGTACGACAGCATCGACTGGCTCGTGAAGCACGTCGCCGACAACAACGGCAAGGTGGGGATGTACGGTGTCTCCTACGACGGACTCACGACCGCCATGGCGCTCCTGCATCCGCACCCGGCGCTCAAGGCGATGAGCGAGCAGGCATCGCCCGTCGACCAGTGGATGAACGATGACGATCATCGCTACGGCGCATTGCGCGAGAGCTATGCGTTCGAGTACTCGGTGCTCGAGCAGGCGGACAAGAACAAGAATACGAACTTCGATTTCGACGTCTACGATGGCTACTCCTGGTACCTCGCGCTTGGTCCGATCTCGAACATCAACACGAAGTATCTCCACGGATCATTGCCGTACTGGAACGACGTGGTCGCCCATCCCGACTACGACGATTTCTGGAAGAAGGAAGCGTGGGTCAGCCAGCTGCACGGGTCGACGGTTCCGAATCTCAACGTCGCGGGATTCTGGGATCAGGAAGACCCGTGGGGCCCGTGGCAGATCTTCCGGCACGCGGCCGAGCATGACCCAGATCACACCAACTTCATGGTGGCTGGCCCGTGGTATCACGGCCAATGGCGAGCGCCGAAGGGCGATAGCCTCGGATTGATGTCGAATGCTGGTCACGAGACCTCGCGCGAGTATCGCGAGACCATCGAAGCGCCCTTCTTTCGGTACTACCTGCATGGGGAGGGAAGCAAGCCGAACTGGCGCGCGTCGACGTTCCAGTCCGGTTCGAATCAATGGCGCACGTACGCGGAGTGGCCGCCAACGGGATCGAAGGCGACGAACCTGTATCTGCTCGCAGACGGAACGCTCTCTTTCGCGAAGCCCGGCGCGAGTGCCGCGCGCGCATCGTATCGCGAGTACGTCTCCGATCCGGCGAATCCGGTGCCGTATCGACAGCGCCCGATCTCCCCGACGTATCCGGCCGGTGACTGGCGCACGTGGGAGATCGCGGATCAGCGATTCGTCGATCATCGTCCGGATGTGTTGAGTTACGTCAGCGCGCCGCTGGACCACGACCTCGTCATCACGGGCGAGCTCGCCGCGGATCTCTTCGCTTCGACCTCCGGCACCGACGCGGACTTCATCGTCAAGCTGATCGACGTGTACCCTGAGAACGCGACGCCGAACGCGTGGGTCGCGGGCGACGGCCCGAAGCCCGGGCAGTATGCTCGATCGGTGAACGGCTACGAGCTGCCCGTCGCCATGGAGGTGCGCCGTGGGCGCTACAACGCGAGCTACGAGCGACCTCGCGCACTCGTGGCCAATGCGCCCGTCGAATGGAAAGTACCTTTGCGCGATCGCGACTACGTGTTTCTGAAGGGACACCGCCTGATGGTGCAGGTGCAGTCGACGTGGTTCCCGTTGATCGATCGCAACCCTCAGAAATTCGTTCCGAGCATCTACAAGGCGACAGCCGCCGACTTTGTGAAGGCGACACAGCGCG
>DATHJR010000475.1:0-2614 GCA_035286525.1 Gemmatimonadaceae bacterium
AGTCCCCCGGGGCCCCCTCCGACCACCAACACGTCGCAGCGACGCCCCGGCGCCGGCCATGCGACGCCCGGCGGCAGACCACTTCCAACCACTCCAGTCACGACAGAATCTTCAGCCGCGGCATCATCGCAAGCGCCCCCACCGGGCACGGCGCCACACACTTCCGACACCCCGTGCAAATTGAATCGTCTATGATGAGACCCTCCCGCCGCATCCCGATCGCACCTGGGGGACACAGGGGCAGACAGAGCCCGCAGGCGTCACACTGCTTCAGCTCCACGACCGCAATCTCGAGCGACTCCCGCATCACGCCTCGCCGGCTGGGTTGTGATGTCCGACACGCCCTAGGTTATGTCCAGTCAACGTCTTGCCGCAACTCAAGTGTGCGGCTAGCTTAACCCCCGACCGTGCCTTTTCCTACCTGCCGCCTAATGCGTTCCGCCAGGAATGCGAGATTGACCTCCTAGATGCGCTGGCCTTTCAAACCGGGATCTCTTTTTCCCGCGAACGCAATTGCCGTCGACCTCGGCACCGCGAATACCCTGATCTACGTCAAAGGCGAAGGAATCGTGCTCAATGAGCCGTCCGTCGTCGCGATCGATCGTGCCACCGGCAAGATCAAAGGGGTAGGGCTCGAGGCCAAGCGCATGCTCGGGCGCACCCCCGAAGGCGTCATTGCGGTTCGACCGATGAAGGACGGCGTCATCGCCGACTTCGACGTCACCGAGAAGATGCTTCGCTACTTCCTCACGCTGATCATCGACAACCACGTCTTCAAGGTGAAGCCGCGCGTCATCGTCTGCGTTCCGTCCGGCATCACCGAAGTCGAGAAGCGCGCGGTGCGCGATTCCGCGCTCGGTGCCGGCGCCAAGGAAGTGTTCATGGTCGCGGAGCCGATGGCTGCGGCGATCGGCGTCGGTCTTCCCGTCGAGACGCCGACTGGCAACATGGTGATCGACATCGGCGGCGGCACGACCGAGATCGCGGTCATCGCGCTGTCCGGCATCGTGAGCGACACTTCCATTCGCACGGGCGGCGACGAGCTCGACACGGCGATCGTGCAGTTCATGCGCAAGAACTACAATCTCCTCATTGGAGAGCCGACGGCAGAGCAGATCAAGATTCAGATCGGCTCCGCGGCCCCGGTGGGCGAGGAGCGCGAGATGGAAGTGAAGGGACGCGACCTCGTCTCCGGAATCCCGAAGACCGTTCGCGTGCACTCGAGCGAGATTCGCGAGGCGATTCAGGAACCGATTCAGCAGATCGTCGACGCCGTGCGACGCGCGCTCGAGATCACGCCTCCCGAGCTCGCGAGCGACATCGTCGATCGCGGCATCGTGATGACCGGCGGCGGCGCACTCATTCGCGGCCTGGACCTGCTCCTGAGCCAGGAGACGAATCTCCCGATTCACGTCGACGAGGATCCTCTCACGTGCGTCGTGCGAGGGACCGGGCGAATTCTGGACGACGAGGACAAGTACTGGTCGGTCCTGCAGACCTGATCGCGCGTGCCTCCCGCCGCTAGCGCGTTCAGTCGCCGGGACACCGTCCTCTTCGTCTCGTGCATCGTGGTCGCTTTTGCGGCCATCCAGCTACCGGATCGGATCCGCGATCCGTTCGCCTCCGCGCTCCGTCAATCGATTCTCGCGCCGCTCGTCTCGCTCCAAAGTGATGCGGAGCAGAGCCGCCGCTCCTAGCTGACGCGCGAGGTGCGCGAGGCGCAGCGAGATAGCATCGCCCTCCGCTCGATGTCGCTCGATGCCTCCCTCGCCGACAACGATCGTCTCCGCAAGCTCCTCGGACTCGGGCAGGCGATTCGGTGGGGCTTCGTGCCGGCCGAGGTACTGCAGGGACGGCGCGTGGGCGAGGAGTACACCGTGGTCCTCTCCGCGGGATCCAAGGCCGGGATCCTGCCGTTCAGCCCCGTGGTCGCGCCCGAGGGACTCGTTGGCATGGTGAAGAGCGTCGACCCGACGATGAGCATCGCGATCGCGTGGGCGCATCCCGACTTTCGCGTGAGCGCGATGGCTGCGGATGGGGGCGCATTCGGCATCGTCGGCGCGCACCTGGGCAACGAGCCCGAGCGCTACCTGCTCGAGATGCGCGGCGTTCCCATGCGCAGCAATCTCGCGCCTGGCTCGCTGATCGTGAGCTCCGGGCTTGGCGGCACCTTTCCACGGGGCATACCCGTAGGAACGGTAATCGCCGAGATGAAGACGTCGGAGCCCTGGGCGCGGACGTATCTCCTTCGTCCGGCCGTGGCGCCCGCCGACGTGACG
This sequence comes from Gemmatimonadaceae bacterium, assembly GCA_035286525.1. Taxonomy (GTDB): domain Bacteria; phylum Gemmatimonadota; class Gemmatimonadetes; order Gemmatimonadales; family Gemmatimonadaceae; genus FEN-1250. The sequence goes on from DATHJR010000475.1 coordinate 2,280, forward strand.
GACGTGATGGTGCTGCTTCCGGCGCGCACGACCGCCGGCGTCCCGAACGTGTGGAAGGTGGGGCTACACGCCGACTCCGCGGTGAAGAGCATCGTCGCCGCCGGCGACTCGCTGGCGAAGCTCCAGGCGCGCCGCGATTCTGCCGCGGCGCCACGGGACACGACCACGCGCCGGGATACCGCGCGGGTGGTCACGACCGCGCGCCGTGACACCGTGCGCACGGCTGCGACCGTGCGCCGAGACACCGTGCGCCGAGATACCGTGCGCCGGGACACCGTGCGCCGAGACAGCGCGCGCTCGGTTACGGGGGTGAAGGTCGTTCCGTCTGCGCAGAG
>DATHJR010000476.1:0-2360 GCA_035286525.1 Gemmatimonadaceae bacterium
CTTCCTCTATGCGCATGGCGGTCCGCTGGCGCTTCGGATTCTGCACGGCCTCACCTTCGCTGCCGGCGGCGCCGCGATGCTATGGCTCGGCCGCGTGGCCGGATGGCGTGCGTGGACCGCCGTGTTGATGGCGTTTCTCTCGATCCTTCCGCAATTTCTCGTCGCACCATTTCTTCGGCCGCAGACGTTGCTCTTTCCCACGGTGATCCTGGCCTGGGGAATTGGCTTGCGGATTCTGGAGTCCGATCGCCCCGCGCTCTGGAGCGCGCTGTTGTTGCTTGTTGCTGCGGTGGCAGCAAACTCTCACCTCCTCTTTCCTCTCACGGCGCTTCCATTCGCGATCGCCATTTCGCGAGACCCCATTCCGTTTCGGCGCGGAGCGCTCGTGTTCGCGGCAATCCTGGGCGGATGGCTGCTCGGCCCCTACGGGTTGGAGTGGGTGCGCGTCTTTCGGCTGAATTTTGGGCACAATATCCTGTTCAGCTATCCGTCACCGATCGCGGAGTTCGTGCCGGGCTTTCGCGCCGCGGTTCTATCCCCCGGTGAGGCACTCGTCGCCGCCCTGCTCGCGATCGTGCCGAGCGCCGTTCCTTCTGAATCGCTGAGCACACGCGAGCGCGTGGTGTTCCTGTCGCTCTGGCTCGTCGGCTTGTTTGGTTTTGGTCTCGCGTCGCGAGCCCTCGTAGTTTGGTGGATCGCCTCGCTCCCAGTCCTGGCATTGGCTCTGGAGCGTTTCCCGCCTCCCCGGCTTCCCATTCGGCGGGTGATGCTCGTGACGATGGCAAGTCTGCCCATCTTGCTCAGCGTTCGGCTGCTGCTGCTCGAGCGTGATCTCGGGGCGGGCATCGCCTCTCCCTCCGCGCCGAGCGTGGAGCCTCTCGCGAGCTGGCTCGACCATCACGTTCGGGAAGGGGTGGGGCGACGAATGCTTACGTCGTTCGACTATGGATCGTATCTCACATGGCGCTTGCCCGCCTACAGCATGTCGATCGACGGACGAACGATCTTTCCGGATTCTGTCGCCGCCCCCGACGCCTATCGCGTCGCGGACGACCGATCCGTTGCGTTGGGTCCCTGGCGCTCCGCCGACGTCGCCATTCTTCCTCTGCATTTTCCAACTGCGGCGGTGCTCGATACGGCGCGCGAATGGGTGCGCGTGGACACGGTACCCGAAGGACCACACGTGCCCGTAGCCACGGGTTTGTGGTCTCGTCGATCGCTGCTGGAAGCCGCGTATCCCTAGTCGGTTGGCGCGCTTGCCACTCATTCCCGGACGCATGGAAATTCGTTCGACCTTCGTCGCGCGACTCGCGACTCGCGACTCGTGAGCGCGACCACCCGTCGCCGCCTGCTGCTCCCTGCGTCGCTCGCGTGGTCCGCGCTGCTCCTGGTAGTGCTGGAGTGGATGGCAGGCGCAAGCAGGCCCGCGCCACTCCTCGCGCTCGCAGATCCCTACGTGGGACCAGCTGGTTTCGGGGCGCTCGCCGTGCACGGAATACTCTGCAACGACGAGAGGCGGCGCGTGCTCGTGCTTCGCGCCGGCGTCGCGCTCGAAATCCTTCGGTTCGTCTTTCTCGCGTGGCGCATGGTCCCGCTCGGCGCCGTCGTGTTCTCGATTGGCTACGGATTTCTCGCGGCGGCACTCATCGATTTTCTGATACACCATGATTGGAGACCGGCAGCGCTCGCCGCACTCGTTCCAGTCGGCATGGCCAGCTCGCGCCTGGGTCTCGCCGATATCGTCCAGCGTCTCACGCCATTGACGTACGACGGGACTCTTCTCGCGCTCGACGCAACGCTTCGCGTGCCCTTCTCGCGCGTCGGCGGTCAGTTGTTCGAGGCGGTGCCGTCAATCCGCATCATCTCGCTGATCGCATATGCGGCGCTTCCGGGTGCGATTGCCGCGGGCCTCGCATACGAGGAGTACGCGCACGGGCGCGGGCTCGCGCGGGGAGTGGGGGTGAACATGCTTCTTGCCTACATGGTGAGCGGTACGATTGCCGCATTGCTCTACGTGCTCTGTCCCGCCACCGGGCCTTCGCACGCCTTTGCGAGCGAATTTCCAGCGGCGTTACCGGATCCGGCGAGCGTTCCGCTGCTACACGCTGTTTTCGCGCCGGACTCGCCGCGCAACGCGATGCCATCGCTGCACGTGACCTGGGCCGTGCTGCTCGCGAGGAGCGCGGCCGGTGCGCGACGGTCCATTCGGGTCTGGGCATACATCTTTGCGGCGCTGACGGCGATTGCCACGATCGGCTCCGGTGAGCACTACATCTACGATTTGATCGCCGTCGCACCGTTCCTCGTTGCCCTGGAAGCCGCTACCGCTCATTGGTCTATTTCGTGGCGCCGTCGCATTC
>DATHJR010000477.1:0-14698 GCA_035286525.1 Gemmatimonadaceae bacterium
CGATGCCCCCCTGGTCGGGCGTCAGGAACTAGCCGATCTCGAGCCTGCAGTACCTCGAGGTTGGGTTGGCCTGTTCCACGAACGCGACGGAGCCGTGGACGTCGATGCCCTTCATGCAGGGTTGTGCAGTGCCGTTGCTCGCAACACGAGCATCGCTCGCCGCGGCGAGGTTACAGACGTGCGGCCGGAGGGCAAGGGCGCCGGCTCCGTCCAGCTGCGCGATGGATCGCGGCTCACAGCCGGGCATTGCATCGTCGCGAACGGCGCGTGGGCCGGATTGCTTCCGGGCCTGCCGCGCACCCTGCCGATTGCTCCGCTCAAGGGCGAGATCGTGTTTGCGACACCGGCGCCGTTGCGACATGTCGTGTTTGGCGGCGGAGGCTACATCGTGCCGCGCGGTGACGAGCTGCTGATCGGTGCGACGTCACACGAGACCGGATTCGACGCTGGTGTCAGTGAGGCTGCGGCAATGTCCCTGTCCGCCATTGCTGATGCGGTGCTGCCGGGCAGTGCGCCGTGGCGCCCTCGCCTCACGCGGCAGCTTGCCGGCCTGCGCGCGGTCACTCCCGACCTGCTGCCGATCGTGGGACCCGACCCCGACGAAGCCTCCATCGTTTACGCGTGCGGTTATTCGCGCAACGGCGTGCTTCTCGCACCGCTCGTGGCGCGCTGTGTCGCTGACGTCGTTTGCGGAGCGGAACCGGGGTTCGATCTCGCGGCTTTTTCTCCTGCGCGCTTCGCCGCGACCGGCGCGTCCAGCGGGTAGCCTAGCCCAGCGCCACGGGCTAGATTATTCGATTCCAACAGGTTGCATCTCGCGCCGCCGCTTCACCTTCGCGCCGGTGCGCATCGCGATCCGCAAGCCATCGGGGATGGGCGAGACTCTCTATCAGATCCTGGGGCGCCATCGCGCCGAGCCGCTACCCGAGCGCAAGCCGTCCCGGCTGAAAGTGCGGGCGCTCGGAGGGGCTTGTTCGCGGGATGCAGCATCTGGATTGACTAGCTGACGATCGGGCCGCCGTGCGCAGACGTGCGCATTCTGCGGCCCTTCATTTTCTCTCGAGTACCATGGCGACGAAGAAGAAGACCGAGGAGAGGGCCGTGCAGACGCCGGCCAACAAGAAGGCCAACGGCGGGCCAGGTGGCAATGGCACCGGTCCGGGTGCGGAGCTGCGCGGCGACCCGAAGCTCCGCCAGTCCCTTCTCCGCTCCATGCTCCTCCAGCGGCGGTTCGAGGAACGCTGCGCCGAGGCATACGCGTTAGGCAAGATTGGCGGATTCTGCCATCTGTACATCGGCCAGGAAGCGGTCAGCACCGGGACCCTGTCCATGCTTCGCCCGGACGACTACGTGATCACGACCTATCGTGACCACGGTCAGGCGCTCGCCCGCGGCATCTCGCCGCGCGCGATCATGGCCGAGCTCTTTGGCCGCAAGGACGGCACCTCGCACGGCAAAGGCGGCTCGATGCACATCTTCGACGCCAAGACGAACTTCCTCGGCGGCCACGGCATCGTCGGCGGCCACGTGCCGATCGCCACCGGCGTCGGCTTCGCGATCAAGTACCGCGGCGGCGACCAGGTGTGTCTCTGCTTCTTCGGCGAGGCAGCGGTAAACAACGGCGCCTTTCACGAGGCGCTCAACATGGCGGCGCTCTGGCAGCTGCCAGTCGTCTATCTCGTCGAGAACAATCGCTACGGAATGGGCACGGCGCTCGAGCGCGCATCGTCCGTGAACGACATCGCCGAGCGCGCGTGCTCGTACGACATGCCGAACGAGGTGGTCGACGGCCAGGATGTGATCGCGGTGCGCGAGGCGACCATGCGCGCGATTTCCCGCGCGCGCGGCGAGAACACGCCCACGCTCATCGAGGTCCGCACCTATCGCTTCATGGGGCATTCGATGTCCGATGCGGTGAGCGGCACGTATCGCAGCAAGGAGGAGCTCGACGAATACATGAAGCGCGATCCGATCACAGTGCTGCGCGCACAGATGGAGCAGCGCGGCGAGTGGTCGGACGACAAGATGGCGGCGATCGACGACGAGGTGCGCGCGATCGTGGAGGATGCGTGGAACTTCGCCGACGAGAGCCCGGAGCCGCCGCTCGAGGCGCTCACGGAGGACGTCTACGTCGACACGACGAGCGACACCGCAACGGGCGCTGCGGCGGGAGAGCGCTGAGATGGCGATCGTGACGTACCGAGACGCACTCAATCAGGCGTTGCGCGAGGAGATGCAGCGCGACGACCGTGTCTTCGTCATGGGCGAGGAAGTCGGGATCTATCAGGGCGCGTACAAGGTGTCGAAGGGACTGCTCCAGGAGTTCGGCGAGATGCGCGTGGTCGACACGCCGATCACCGAGCTCGGATTCGCGGGCGTGGGCGTGGGCGCCGCGATGGTCGGGCTTCGCCCCGTCATCGAATTCATGACGTGGAACTTCGCGCTCCTCGCGCTCGACCAGGTCGTGAACGCCGCCGCGAAGATGCTCTCGATGTCCGGCGGGCAATTCAACATCCCGATCGTCTTCCGCGGCCCGAATGGCGCCGCGCTGCAACTCTCGGCGCAGCACTCGCAGGCGTGGGAGTCGTGGCTCGCGCACATCCCCGGGCTGAAGGTCGTCGCTCCCGGCACTCCGTACGACGCGAAGGGGCTGCTCAAAAGCGCGATCCGCGACGACAACCCCGTAATGGTGCTCGAGGGCGAGATGCTCTACAACGCCAAGGGCGAAGTGCCCGAAGGCGACTACACCATCCCGCTCGGCAAGGCGCAGGTGAAGCGCGAGGGCGACCACGTCACGATCATCTCGTACGGCAAGATGATCAACGTCGCACAGCAGGCGGCGGAGCTGCTGGCGAAGGACGGCATTCGCGCGGAGGTGATCGACCTGCTCACGCTGCGGCCGCTCGACACCGAGACCGTAGTGGCGTCGGTGAAGAAGACGAATCGCGCGGTGGTCGTGGAGGAGGGTTGGGAGATTTGCGGTATGGGCGCGCAGATCGTGGACTACGTGCAGCGCGACTGCTTCGATGACCTCGATGCGCCGGTGCTGCGCGTGCATCAGGTGGACGTGCCGATGCCGTACGCGAAGAACCTGGAGCGTGCCGCAAAGCCGGACGCGCAGAAGACCGTCGCAGCAGTGCGGCAAGTACTCTACCTCGACTAGTCCACAATAGCCGCTTCGGATCGACCGGGAGGATGTGATGGCAACGAAGGTCACGATGGAGGCGCTCTCTCCCACAATGGAGGAGGGACGTGTCGTCAAATGGCTCAAGAACGAGGGCGACAAGGTCGCGAAGGGCGATCTCCTCGCGGAGGTAGAGACTGACAAGGCGGTGATGGAGCTGACCGCGCGGGGCGACGGCGTGCTGCGCGTGCGTCTCGCGGCCGAGGGCGACACGCGCCCGGTGGGCGACCTGCTCGCGGTGATCGCGGCGGCGGACGAGAACATCGATGCGCTGGTGAAGAAGGCGCCGGCGGCGGCGACGGCGCCGAGTGGGGCGCCTGCGGCGCCCGCAACAGTGGTTGCTTCGGTGGGCGCAGCGGCGCCGGCCGCACCCCCGGCGCCCGCGGCACCTCCCGCGCCCGCAGCACCTCCCGCGCCCGCGGGGGCGCCGGCTGCACCGGCCCCTGCGACCGGAAACGGCGGCGGACGCGCGCGCTCGTCACCACTCGCGCGCCGCCTCGCGAGCGAACGCGGGCTCGATCTCGCCGAGCTCCGTGGATCCGGGCCCGGCGGACGAGTCATTCGCCGCGACATCGAGGCCGCCGCGAGCACCGAGCTCTCGGGCATCGCGACTCCTGCCGCTGCACGCGCCGCATCCGCGCCCCGCGCGTCCGCCGCCGGCGACTTCGAGGACGTTCCGCTCACGCTCATCCGCAAGACCATCGCGCGCCGCCTCGCCGAATCGAATGGGCCGATCCCGACCTTCTTCCTCACGGCCGACTTCGACCTCACCAGCGTTCGCGAGCTCCGCACGCGCATGATCGCGCTCGGCGACGAGTTCAAGGTCTCCTACAACGACATTCTCCTCAAGGCGGTCGCGACCGCCTTGAGCCAGCATCCCGAAGTCAACGCGCACTGGCTCGGCGACAAGATCCGTCGCCACCATCGCGTCCAGCTGGGAATGGCGGTGGCGGTGGAGGACGGGCTCATCACGCCGATCATCGCGGACGCGGACAACAAGCGCATCAGCGAGATCGCACGCGACTCGCGCGAGCTGGCCAAGCGCGCGCGGGAGCGCAAGCTGGCGCCCGAGGAGTACACGGGCGCCACGGCCACTGTGTCGAACCTGGGCATGTTCGGCATCGACGAGTTCACCGCGATCATCAATCCACCCGAGGTCGCGATCTTCGCGATCGGCGCGGTGGGCGACGTGCCCGTCGTCATCGACGGCGCGCTCGCCGTTCGGACGCGGGTGCGCATCACGATGAGCTGCGACCATCGTGCCGTCGATGGTGCCACCGGCGCGCGCTTCATGCAGACGCTGCGCCGCCTGATCGAAAATCCACTCATGCTCGTGTTCTGAGCGAGATGCCCGCCTTCACTACAGGATCGAACTGACAATGGCTTCCTTCGACGTGATCTTCCTCGGCGGCGGACCCGCCGGATACGTGGGCGCGCTCCGCAGTGCGCAGCTCGGGTTGAACGTGGCCGTGGTCGAGCGCGAGGGGCTCGGTGGCACGTGCGTACTCTGGGGATGCATCCCGGCGAAGGCGCTGCTCGAGAGCGCGGCGGTGGCGCACCGTGCCCGCCAGGCGAAGACCTTCGGCGTGAACGTCGGCGAGATCACTACTGACTACAATGTGGCGATGAAACGCTCGCGCGCCGTGAGCACGCAGAACTCGAAGGGCGTCGAGTTTCTCTTCAAGAAAAACAAGATCACCTGGCTGCTCGGCACCGGCACCCTCACGGGCAAAAAGATCGTATCGGTTACCGATGCGAAGGGCGTAGCCACGACGCACGAGGCGAAGAAGGCCATCGTCATCTGCACGGGCTCGCGCGTGAAGGGCATTCCCTCGATCGGGCTCACGCTCGACAAGAAAAACATTCTCTCCTCGGACGAGGCGCTGATTCTCGAGAAGGTGCCGGCGACCATGGCAATCGTCGGCTGCGGAGCGGTGGGCTGCGAATTCGCCGACGTCTTCAACGAGTTCGGCACAAAGGTCACGATGCTCGAGACGATGCCGACGATGTTGCCCCTGGAGGATGCCGAGGTCGCAGCCGAGCTCGCGCGGAGCTTCAAGAAGCGCGGAATCGAGGTCGTGCTCAGCGCGAAGATCGAGAAAGCAAAGGTGGGCGACGGCTCGGTCACGCTGTCGCTCAGCGGCCCCGAGAAGAAAGAGCTCACCTTCGAAAAGGTGCTCGTCGCCACCGGTCGCGCGCCGAACGTCGAGGGGATCGGCCTCGAGGCGCAGGGAGTGAAGCTCACCGATCGCGGCTTCATCAAGATCGACGAGCAGATGCGCACGAGCGCCGAGGGCATCTACGCGATCGGCGACGTCGCCGGTCCACCGATGCTCGCGCACAAGGGAGAGCGCGAGGGGGTGGTGGCGGCCGAGGTGATCGCCGGAAAGAACGAGCACCGGGTGAACTACGGCAACATTCCAAACTGCACGTACTGCCATCCCGAAGTCGCGTCGATCGGGCTCACGGAGCAGCAGTGCAAGGAGCAGAAGCTCGAGTACAAAGTGGGCAAGTTCAACTTCTCCGCGAGCGGTCGCGCGCGCACATCGGGCGAAACGGAGGGCTTCGTGAAGATCATTCGCGATACGAAGTACGGCGAGATTCTCGGCGCGCACATCATCGGCGCGCACGCGACGGAGCTGATCCACGAGCTGGCAGTCGCGCGGGAGAACGAGTTCACCGTGGAGGAGGTCGATCTCGCGATCCACGCGCATCCGACACTCTCCGAGGCGATCGCGGAAGCGGTGCTGGATTCGATGGGGCGAGTGCTCAGTGCGTGAGCACGGTGCTGGCGCGATGCTGGACTCCGAGCACGAGGCCCGACTCGCGTTCGCGCCCATTCACGTCGTTCAGCTCGGTCTGGTGCCCTACGCGCGCGCACTCGAGCTTCAGCGAGCGGTCGCACGCGCTCGCATCAGCGGGGAGATCGCGCAGGACGTGCTCCTGCTGCTCGAGCATCCGCCCGTCGTCACTCTCGGGCGGAGCGCGAAGGCGCATAACCTCGTGGCGTCGCCAGAACTATTGGCCGCGCGTGGCGTCGAGCTGTTCGAGGTCGAGCGTGGCGGCGACGTCACCTTCCATGGCCCGGGCCAGCTCGTGGGCTATCCGATCGTCAACTTGCGCGGGCACAAGCAGGACCTGCACTGGTATCTGCGGCGGGTGGAGGAGGTACTGATTCGGGCGCTCGACCAGATCGGCATCGCCGCGCAGCGCAGCGAAGGTCGCACAGGGGTGTGGACCGGCGACCGCAAGATCGCGTCGATCGGCGTGCATGCCCGCGATTGGGTGACCTGGCACGGCTTCGCGCTCAATGTCTCGACCGACCTGTCGTTTTTCGACCTGATGGTGCCCTGCGGCCTCGCCGGCGTGACGATGACGTCGGTGGCCCGCGAGCTTGGCACGGCCGCGCCCTCGTTCGAAGCCGTCGCGGAATCGGTAGTCTCGGCGTTCGGCACGGTCTTCGCGCTGGCGCCGTCTACGTCCGAAGCGCAAACGCTCGACGCGATCCTGGCGGAGTTGTAGTGTAGGCGCGGTTATCGAAGAATTGGCCGGCACCGCTGCCGGAACGCCCAGGGAGGCCGCTGCGCGAGGCGCGGTGCTATCACCCGGACGCAAGCGGTCCGCAATCGTCGAAGGAGGAAGCTGTGGCCGAAACAGCCGATCATTCGAGCGAACTGGTGCCCTCCCTCGGAGAGCCGCTCACGAATGTGGTCGCCGCGGGAACGGGCACCGGAGCGTTCGACGAGCGGTTGCGCAAACAATCCGAAGTCGATCTCGAGGAGCAGCGGGCGGAGCTTGCGCGACAAACCGCGGCATTGCTGGAGCTCAACGTCCAGCTCCAGCGCACCAACGAGGCGCTGCTCAAGGCGCGCGAGGAGGCGGAGGCCGCGGAGCACTACGTGTCCGGAGTCTTGAGCGCCATCACCGATCCGTTCGTCGTCTACGATCGCGAGTGGCGTTTCCGCTACATCAATCCAGCCGCGACGCTGGCTCTTGCGGATGCCTCTGGGAATGCCTCGACAGTCGGCAAGAGCCTGTGGGAGCTCTTTCCGGACATCGTCGGCACGCGCTTCGAGCGGGAGATGCGGCGTGCGCAGGACGAGCGCGTGCCTGTGACGTTCGTGGAGTTCCGCGCGGCCAGGGCCTCGTGGTCGGAACAGACGTGTTATCCGCTCCCCGACGGCGGCCTGGCGGTGATCTGGAAGAACATCACGGAGCAGAAGCGCGCCGAGGAGCGGCTTCACTATGTCTCACAGGCGAGCGCAATCCTCGCATCCTCACTCGACTACAAGACCACGGTGACGCAGCTCGCGCAGCTGCTCGTTCCCCAGCTCGCGGACTGGTGCGGCGTGCAGCTCCTCGACGATCAGGGCGCGCTGCAGCAGCTCGCGGTGGCGCACGTGGATCCGGAGAAGGTGCAGTGGGCATGGATGCTCAACCGTCGCTACCCTGCGGACATGAACGCGCCCAGCGGAGCCACGAACGTCCTCCGCACCGGCAAGTCAGAGCTGTACGTCGACATCACCGATGATCTGTTGCAGCGTGCGGCGATCGACTCCGATCATCTGCGGATTCTGCGTGAGCTCGGAATGACCTCGGCGCTGATCGTGCCGCTAAAGGCGCGAGGGCGCGTGCTGGGCGTGATGTCGCTCATCGCCGCCGAATCCGGGCGGCGCTATACCGAGGCCGAGCAGACCCTCGTCGAGCAGCTGGCGGAGCGCGCGGCGATCGCCATCGACAACGCGCGACTCTTCACCGAAACGGAGACCGCGCGGCGAGCGCTCGAGGAGTCGCAGCAGCGGCTCACGATCAACAACGAAGAGCTGTCGGCCATGAATGAGGAGCTCGCTGCCAAGACTCGCATCGCCGAGCAGGCGCGTGGAGAGGCGGTGGCCGCGAATCGGTCGAAGGCGGACTTCCTGGCGCACATGAGCCACGAGTTACGCACGCCGCTGAACGCGATCGCCGGGTACTCGGAGCTGATGGAGCTCGGCCTCCACGGCCCATTGACGCCCGAGCAGCGCGAAGATATTCGGCGTATCAAGCGCTCGCAGCGACATCTACTGAGCCTCATCAACGATGTGCTCAACTTCGCGAAGCTCGAGGCGGCTCATGTGCGCTACAGCATCAAGGCGGTTCCGATTCGTGACTCGATCTCGGCGCTGGATGCGCTGATCGAACCCCAGGTGACGACCAAGCAGCTTCGCTACGAGACCGCGGAAATCGACCCGTCGCTGCATGCCGACGGGGACGAAGAAAAAATCCAGCAGATCCTGCTCAACCTGCTCTCGAACGCCGTCAAGTTCACGGAATCGGGCGGACGCATCACGGTGACGGCCGCGCGAGTCGGGACCACGGTGTGCATCGACGTCGCCGACTCCGGTTGCGGCATTCCGGCCGACAAGCTGGACACGGTGTTCGAGCCGTTCGTGCAACTCGAGCGCACGCTCTCGAGCCCGCACCAGGGCACGGGGTTGGGACTGGCGATCAGCCGCGATCTCGCGCGCGGGATGGGGGGCGAGCTCACGGTGGAAAGCAAGCCCGGTGAGGGCTCGACGTTCCGGTTGCGATTGCCCGCAAGTCAGGTCGAGCTCCGCGGCTGAGCGCTACAGCGGGCGTTATATTTTGGGGGGTTCGCCCCAGTTGCCTCATTCCGCCACCATCGATGTTGACCGCCATCACCCGCGGCGTGAGCGCATCGCTCGCGAGCGGCGAGCTCACGTTTCGCGAACGCACACCGATCGACATCGCCCTCGCGCGTCGCCAGCACGATGCCTACGAGGCGGCGCTCGTCACGCTCGGCGTGCGCATCGATCATCTGCCGGCTGAGGATGCGCTCGCCGACGCGGTGTTCGTGGAGGACGTGGCGTTGGTGCTCGATGAGATCGCGATCCTGACTGTGCCGGGCGCGTCTTCGCGCCGTGGTGAGACGGAGAGCATCGCGCGCGCGGTGGGCAGGTACCGCCCGGTGCAGCATCTCACACTGCCGGCGACGCTCGACGGCGGCGACGTCGTGCGCATCGGTCGCACGCTTTACGTCGGGCTGTCCAGCCGCACCAACGAAGCGGGAATCGACCAGCTCGGTGCGCTCGTGTCACCACTCGGTTACACGGTGCTCGACGTGGAGGTCACGGGCGCGCTGCATCTGAAGACGGCGTGCACCTACGCGGGGCGCGGCATCCTGCTGGCAAATCCCGAGTGGGCCGCCACGAACATCTTTCGTGACGTCGAGGTGCTTCCCGTCGATCCGGGCGAGCCGTGGGGCGCGGGCGTCCTCGCGATCGGCGACACGCTGGTTATGCCCGCGGCGTTTCCGCGCACGCGCGCACGGCTCGAGGCGCGCGGGTTCACGGTGGTCCCCGTTGATCTGTCCGAGATCCAGAAGGCCGAGGGCGGTCCGACGTGCCTGAGCATCGTGTTCGATGCGCCGGATGGCTGACGCGATCGATTTCGCGGCGGAGCTGAATCCGCAGCAGCACGCGGCCGCGACCTTCGGCAACGGACCCTTGCTCGTCGTCGCCGGCGCGGGGACGGGAAAAACACGCGCCCTCGTCTATCGCGTCGCGCATCTGCTCGGCCGCGGCGTGCCGCCCCACCGCATTCTCCTCCTCACCTTCACGCGTCGCGCGTCGCAGGAGATGCTCGGGCGAGTCGCGCGGCTCGCGGGCGGCGCGAGCGCGCGCGTGCACGGCGGCACCTTCCACGCGACCGCGCACCGTTTGCTTCGCGCCTACGGTCCCGCCGCCGGCCTGGCGAAGGATTTTACGATTCTCGATCAGGGTGACGCCGAGGATTTGATGGGGATGTCGCGCGCCGCGCTCGGCTTCGGCCAGCGCAAGTCGCGATTCCCCAAGAAAGAGACGCTGCACCACGTGTACTCGCGGCACGTCAACACCGAAATCTCCGTGGAGGACATCCTCCGCGACGATCTCCCGCAGTTCAGCGAGCTCGCAGCGGACATCAAGCGCGTGTTCGCCGGCTACACCACTCGCAAGGAAGAGCGCAACCTCGTCGACTACGACGATCTGCTCCTCTTTTGGGTCGCGATGCTGGAGGGATCGCCGGAGCTCGGCGCGCGCATCTCGTCGCTCTACGACCACGTACTCGTCGACGAATATCAGGACACGAATGCCCTCCAGGCGCGCATCCTCCGCGCGATGGCGGCCACGCACCGGAACATCACGGTGGTCGGCGACGACGCGCAGAGCATCTACGCCTTCCGCGGCGCGAACCTCCGCAACATGCTCGACTTTCCGAAGCAGTTCGAGGGGACGACGGTCGTCGCGCTCGAGCACAACTATCGGTCGACCCAGCCGATTCTCGATGTGACGAACACGGTCATCTCACGCGCGCGGCAGCGCTTCACGAAGAATCTCTTCACACAGCGCACGGGCGGTGAGGCGCCGGCGCTCGTGGCCGCGAAGGACGAGCACGAGCAGACGAGCTGGGTGGTCGATCGCATCCTCGAGCTGCACGAGCAGGGCACACCCCTGCGCGAGATGGCAGTGCTCTTTCGCGCGGGCTACATGTCGGCCGACCTCGAGATCGAGCTGACCAATCGCAAGATCCCGTTCGAGAAGTGGGGCGGCCTCAAATTCCTCGAGGCCGCGCACGTGAAGGATGTGCTCGCGTTCCTGCGCATCCTCGAGAATCCGCGCGACGAAGTGAGCTGGTTCCGTGTGCTCCTGCTCCTTCCCGGCGTCGGCGATGCGACGGCGCGCACGGCCATCGATCTCCTCGTCGCGCGCCGCTGGGATCCGGAGGCCCTCGCGGAGATCACCCCTCCGCCGCGCGCGCAGGAAGCCTGGACGGCGCTCGTCCAGCTCTTCGCGTCGCTGCGCGATGGCAACGTCGATCGTGCGGTGCCGACGGAGATCGCGGCGCTCCGCCGCATGTACGACGCGATCCTCCGCGAGCGCTACGACCGTCCGGAGCCGCGCCTCGCGGATCTCGACCAGCTCGAGATCATCGCTGCGAAATTTCCCTCGCGCGCGGCCTTTCTTTCGGAGCTCGCCCTCGAGCCGCCCTCGGCGACACAGGACCTCGCGAGCGGAAGCAGTACCGACGATGACGCCCTCATCCTCAGTACCGCGCACAGCGCCAAGGGGCGAGAATGGGACGCCGTGTTCGTGATCTGGGCCGTCGATGGCTGGTTCCCTTCATCGCGCGCGCTGCGCAGCGACGAGGAGATGGAGGAGGAGCGCCGCCTCATGTACGTCGCGATGACGCGCGCGCGGCACCACCTCGCCGTGCTGTACCCGCTCAACAGCTACGGTTCGCGATGGGGAAGCGACTACACCATCGACCAGCTGTCGCGCTTCATCGATGTGGGCGTGCGGGACCGCATGCGACGCATGGCGGCGTACCCGGCGCCCGCCCCCGTGTTGGCACCCGAACAGCCGCCGGGTACGCCGCTCGACCTGCGCGCGCTACTGCGCGGCCGGTTCGGCGCTCCCTGACGCCACGTACGCGCGCACCGCGGCGTACGGATCGGCGGGGCGCGAGCGCGCCAACTCGATGATGCGCGCGATCGCGACGGGCAGCCGTTTTCCTTCCCGCTCGTAGATCGCATCGAAGTCGTCGAGCCCCGTACGATACATCCGGCGCGACATCAACGACGCATTGTCCAGATGCAAGTGCACCGGCTTCGTCGAGTCGTATCCCGGCAGTGTCGGCTCGATCTCGCGCTCGAAGCGTGCGCGCGCGCCCGCGAAGACGATCTCCCGTGCCGCGAGCCGCTCCGCCTTGCTCGCCGGATGCGCCTTGAAGGCCGAGTCCACGCTGTTGTACACGGCGCTCCAGAAACGCCCGAGTGTCCTTTGCCGATCCCAGTCCTGCTGCGCAAGAGCCACAGCCGCGCCGTCCGCTCGCGCGGCATAGAACCACTCCGCGCCGTGCGCGCCCGCAAAGTTCGCGAACGACTCGTTGAACACCGCCTGCCCCGACGCGTAGAAGGTGTTGTGCGTCAGCTCGTGGATCACTGTGTTGACGAGCGACACGCTGTCCTCATCGAGCGTGGTGGAGAGCACCGGATCGTTGAGGTAGCCGAGGGTGCTGAAGGCGGAGGCCGGACGCAGATAGGCATCGAATCCATCGCGCGAGAGCTCCGCCGCGGCTTGCTTCGCCTCGCGCACGTCGAAGTATCCCTTGTACGGCACGCTGCCGACGATCGGGAACCACCAGGTCTTGTACGCCAGCCGGTCCTGATACGCAGCCGTCAGCACGACGATCAGCGTGTCGCGATCGATCCGGCTGTACGTCGTGAAGCTCTGCTTCGCCCTTAGCTTCACCGAATCGGCAGCGAACGCGCGCGCGGCCAGCACGAGCTGGAGCTTGCTGCGCGTGGCAGCGGCCGTCGACGGGTCGCGCACGAGCTCCGCGATGGGACGGGCGCGCCACAGAATTCGCGCCTCGGCCCACCCCGCGCGCACGAGGTAGTGGCCCGTCGGCACGAGCGCGAAAAAGGCGAGGACGGCGAGGGCTGCTGCCCCCGCCGTCCTCCGAGCGATACGCCCGATTTTCATTTCGCCATGTTCTCGGGCTACGGTACGGATAGCGGGCAGGCACCGGCGCTCGGGCAGTGGAACACACTCACCTGCGCACCGAGCGAGGCGGAAAACGAGCTGCCAGAGGTCGGCTTGAACGAGAGCACCACGTTGTTGCCGCTCGACGGCGCATTCAGAACGAAGAAGTCCATCGTGCCGGGATACATCGACTCCTGGAGCCCCGTTCCGACACTCAGCGACAGCGACGCAATCGGAAACGCGAGCGGGAACTGCGACGGATTGCGCTCCGCCTGCTTCCCGTAGAGCGCACGCAGATTTCGCGACGTGAATCGGAACTGCGACGGAACCGAGGCACGCGGCACGCCCGGCAGACTGTCGGTGTAGAGCGCCAGCGCAAACTCGCCGAAGAGGGTGGGGAACGACGCGCCGGACGCTGCCTCGATATTCGGGACGCCGGTGTTCGTCGTCTGATCGAGCCGGCCATACACGAGACTGTCCTGCTGATCGCCCAACCAGCGGAGAAACAGCCAGATGCCGCCACGCTGCACGAGCGTGCCATCCCCATTCCCCCAATTGCTCACCGAGGCCTTGTCGCTGGTATCGGTGCTCGCGGGGGCCAGCAGAAAGTGATACGAGTTGAACAGGTCTCCCGAGATGAATCCCTGCGATGAATCGGGGAACGCCTGATCGGGATCGGTGCGCCCCGATGTCCCCGGAAAGCGATTCTCGTAGAAGCGCGAGCCCAACTCCTCGGCAATGTGGCTCAGTCCTTCGTTGAGAAAAGGATCTTCCTCGCTCCCATTGCGCAGCAGCGCGTGCTGGCCGAAGGAGATCATGTGCTGGAATTCGTGAATGAACGTCGAGGGCGTCAACTGCGCGACGGCAGGGATCGTGTGCGCGCAGCTGAACTGGGCCTGGGGATCCGGCACGAGCGCGTAGAAAAGCTCCGCGGAATTCGAGGCGGCGGGGAACCTGGTTGGGAGCAAGTCGGTCGCGTCGAAGAAGCCGGCGATATAGCCCTGGGTAGTACAGACGTTGGCGTTTGTCAGTTTGTTGATGAGCGGCGACATCAGAACTATGACGCGGCCATTTCCGTCGATATCGGTGGGAGCCCCGAACGTCGCGACATCGATCGTGTAGAGATCCACATCGAAGGTATTGCCGAAGGCTGCGATCTGCGCGTCCGTGAATCCGTTGGGAGGTGCGGGCGCGTTCTTCGACTGATAGATGAGCAGGTGCGCTCCGGCGAACTTGAGAATCGCGGTGTCCGTTGCCGTGCCGCTGCCGGTGAGTGAGTTGCGTACCTTGAAGGGTCGCGTGCTGCCGAGTGCAGGCGGGGTGACGCTCTCCAGCACGCGATTCGCGAGCGGCCCGGTTGCCGTGCCACTGGCGCGCGCTGCGGAGACCAAGGAGCGCTCGCGCCGCCGCAGCATTCCCTCGAACTGGCGCTGCATCTGCCCGAGGTCGGCGTAGGCGCGCGCCGTTGGCGGCAACATCCGCTTCGATGCGACGACGATGTTCGCCGTCGCGTTCGCCGCGGTGCCCGCCTGCATCGTGAAGGACACCGGCGTGAGCGGAGCCGTCGCGGTCGCGAACTGCGGCACGATGACATAGGTACCGCCGTCCGCGGCAATCGAGAGGCACGGGAGATCCGCGGCCGCCACCACCCGCCCCTCGAGCGAGGCAAGCGTGAACGGCGTTCCGGTGCACGTGTCGCTGTTCAATCTTGGACCGGACGAGTCAGAGCAGGCCGCAGCGAAGAGCACGAGGCCACTTCCGAAGACCAGCGAAGGCAGGAGTTTGTGCATGGACCTTGGGCGTTGGGAGGGGCCCCGGAGCGAGCCGACTTCCGCGGGCAATTCCGAAACAGATGTTATCCTTCAGCGGTGGCTTGGTTCCAGCCGAATTGTAGAAGCCATGCCGCGGAACCGATAGGCAAGGATGGCCCGACAGCATATTATTCGAGGCAAAGGATCGCTGGCCTAGTGCCAGTGTCGCACCCTCCGCC
>DATHJR010000478.1:0-8069 GCA_035286525.1 Gemmatimonadaceae bacterium
TCGATTGGCGCGAGGTGCCGACGTACAGCGAGTTCCTGCTGTTCGAGCGGTACTTCGAGAGTCAGGGACTGGAGTGCAAAATCGTCGACCCACGCGAGGTGGAGTATCAGGGCGGCGTGCTGCGCTCGGGCGACTTCGAGATTTCGCTCATCTACAAGCGCGTGCTGCTCCACGAGCTCGTGGAGCGATGCGGAATCGACGGCGCGGTGATCCGCGCGGTGCGCGATCGCGCGGTGTGCATGGTGAATCCGTTCTCGTGCAAGCTGATGCACAAGAAGGCGAGCCTCGCGGTGCTGAGCGACGAGCGCAACGCGGGGCTGTTCAGCGCGAAGGAGGCAGAGGCGATCGCGGCGCACATTCCGTGGACGCGGGTGGTGGAGGAGCGACATACGATGTTCGGCGGCAAGGAGGTGGACCTGCCGCAGTTCATCCGCGACAATCGCGAGCGGCTCGTCCTCAAGCCGAACGATGAGTACGGCGGCAAGGGGATCGTGCTCGGCTGGGAGGCGACGGACGCGGAGTGGGAGGCGGGGCTCGCGGCGGCGAGGGAGGAGCCGTATATCGTGCAGGACCGCATCACGCTGCCGACGGAGGCGTACCCTTCTGTCATCGCTGGGGAGCTGAAGATCTTCGATCGCATGCTCGATACGGCGCCGTTCGTGAGCGACGGCGCGTACGTGGAGGGGTGCATGACGCGGCTGGGCACCGCGGCGCTGCTCAACGTCACCGCGGGGGGCGGTTCGAACGTTCCGACGTACGTGATCGAGCCGCGATGAGCATCCGTCTCCTACTGGTGTGTCGATGAAGGCACCTTCACTCACGATCGGAATCGAGGAAGAGTACCAGATCATCGATCCGGTGACGCGCGAGCTGAAGTCGTACATCCAGGAGATTCTGGATGGCGACCGGATCATCCTCGAGCAGGTGAAGCCGGAGCTCCACCAGTCGATCGTCGAGGTGGGCACGAACGTGTGCAGCACACCGGCACAGGCGAGAGCGGAGCTGGTGAAGCTGCGCCACTCGGTGATCACGCACGTTGCGAAGAGCGGGCTCCGCGTCGCGGCGGCGGGCACGCATCCGTTCTCCTCGTGGGTGACGCAGGAGATCACGCCGCTCGAGCGCTATATCGGCGTGAAGGCCGACATGGCGGAGCTCGCGCAGTCGCTGTTGATCTTCGGAACCCACGTGCACATCGGGATCGAGGATCCGGAGTTCCGCATCGATGCGATGAATGCGGCGCGATACTTCATGCCGCACGTGCTGTGTCTGGCGACGAGCTCTCCGTTCTGGATGGGGCGCAACACCGGGCTCAAGTCGTACCGCAGCATCGTCTTCCGGAATTTTCCGCGCAATGGCGTGCCGCGCGTCTTTCGCGACTGGTCGGACTTCACGAACCTGCTGGATACGCTCGTGGAGACGAAGTGCATTCCGGACGGCTCGAAGATCTGGTGGGACGTGCGCCCGCACCATCTCTATCCCACGCTCGAGTTCCGCCTCTGCGACGTGTGCACGCGAGTGGACGAGGCGATTTGCATCGCGGCGATCTTTCAGGCGATCATCGCCAAGCTGTGGAAGCTGCGGCGCGACAACATCACCTTCCGCGTCTACAACAGCGAGTTGATCGAGGAGAACAAGTGGCGCGCGGTGCGGTGGGGACTGGATGGGAAGCTCGTCGATCTGGGGCGGGAGCAGGAATATCCGGCGCGCGAGCTCGTGCGGGAGCTGATCGCATGGTTCATCGACGACGTGTTGGACGAGCTCGGAAGCCGCAAGGATGTGGAGTACGCGTTCAGGATTCTGGACGAAGGGACCTCGGCAGACCGGCAGCTGGCGGTGTGGGAGAGGACCGGCGATCTCAAGGCCGTCGTCGATTCGCTGATCGTGGAGACGGCCGAGGGCGTGGGGCTGAACTCCGTGCCGGGGCTCGAGGAAAATGCGCGCCCGGTGGCCTGAGACCGCTTATTATCCAGGGATGAACGCGCGCCCAATTATCGGAATCACGACCCAGACGCTCGAGCCAATTCCGGGCGAGCTGCCGCGGTGCTGGGTGATGAGCCAGCGATACGTCGACGTGCTCACCGCCGCGGGTGCGATTCCGTGGGTGATCCCGCTGACGCACGACATGGCGACGTTGCGCGCCCTCTACGAGCGGCTCGACGGCGTGTTTCTGCCGGGCGGCGTGGACATGGATCCGGAGGTCTACGAGGAGTCGCGGCTGCCGGTGTGCGGTGTGACCGATCCCGATCGCGATCGCGTGGAGGTGACGCTCGTGCGGTGGGCGATGGCGGACCGGAAGCCGGTGCTTGCGGTGTGTCGCGGCGTGCAGGTGCTCAACGTTGCCGCGGGTGGAACACTCTACCAGGATCTCGCGGACTGGTGCGAGGCGGCGATCAAGCATGACTACTGGCCGAACGAGGTGCGGCAGCGCCAGGATCTCGTGCACGAGGTGAGCATCGAGGATGGGACGCATCTCGCGTCGATCGTCGGCGCCGGGAAGACAATAGTGAACAGCATGCACCATCAGGGGATCAAGAAGCTGGCGCCTGGACTCGTGGTGAATGCGCTCGCGCCGGATGGTCTGATCGAGGGAGTAGAGGGGCGCGAGGATGGTTATCTGATCGGCGTGCAGTGGCATCCCGAGGAGCTCGTCGAGAGTGCACCATCGGCGCGCCGCCTGTTCGAATCGTTCATCGAGTCGGCGGCGTCGCGTCAATCCGATGTCGTCGCGCGGTAGGGCGGGTATCGACGGCAAGCCGGGCAGTCGCGCTCGAGGGTGCCCGGTCGTCATGTGGGGTGCGCCCTGAATGAGTGGCGTGTGACGCCGGGAAGCTGACCGAGCGTTTGCTCCAGCCAGTGGGGCATCGCATATTCGCCGTACTCACATCCGATTGGTGTCGTGGAACTTCCCGAGCAGCTGCAGCAGGCCTTGGTTGGCAAATATGAGATCGTGCGCACCTTGGGCGCGGGCGGAATGGCCACGGTCTATCTCGCCCGTGACGTCCGCCACGGGCGCGATGTCGCGCTCAAGGTTTTGCATCCCGACCTGGGGAGCGCCTTGGGCCCCGAGAGGTTCCAGCGCGAAATCCGGCTCGCCGCGCGGCTGCAGCACCCGCACATCCTCACCGTGCTCGATTCCGGGGAAGATCTTGGGCGTCTCTGGTTCACGATGCCATTCGTGGAAGGGGAGTCGCTCCGCGACAGGCTCACGCGCGAGCGGCAGCTGCCGGTGGCTGACGCGGTGCGCATCGCGACGCAGGCCGCGCAGGCGCTCCGGTACGCGCATCAGCACGGCGTGATTCACCGCGACATCAAGCCCGAGAATCTGCTCCTCACGGAAGATGGAAACACGCTCGTGGCGGACTTCGGGATCGCGCGCTCGCTCTCGCTCGGCGGATCGAAGCTGACGGAGACCGGCGTGACGTTAGGCACGCCGGCGTACATGAGTCCCGAGCAGGCGTCGGGTGAATCCGATGTGAGTGCGCTCAGCGACATCTACTCGCTCGGCACAGTATTGTACGAGATGCTCGCGGGCGAGCCGCCGTTCACGGGTCCGACGGCGCAGGCGGTGATCGCGAAGCGCTTCACGAGCACGGCGCCCGATGTGCGGTTGGCGCGGCCCGCGGTGCCCGAGCCGGTAGCGCTCGCGGTGGCGCAGGCGCTGGCGCCCGTACCAGCGGATCGGTTCGCGAACGCAGCAGACTTCGCGCGCGCTCTCGGATCCGCGACAGCGACGGCAGCCGCGACCGCGACGACGAGTGCAGTGAAGGGGCCTGCGCCGAGCGTCACGGCATCGGCGGCGGATCAGGCGGTGTCGAAGGGAGAGCCGGGTGGCCGCGTACCTCTACTCTCACGCCGTCCCCTCTTTGCGGCGCTCGTACTCGGTGTCGCAATCGGCCTGGGATTGTTGTTCGGATGGAGTCGCACGCACAACACGGTCCGATCGAACGGAACGCGCCTCATAGCTGTGCTGCCATTCGAAAACGTCGGCGACACGAGCGACGCGTACTTCGCGGACGGCATCACGGATGCCGTGCGCGGCAAGCTCACCGCGCTTTCAGGGTTGCGGGTGACTGCCGCCAACAGCTCTGGCGAATATCGAAAGTCGCAGAAGAGTCTGCGCGAAATCGCGTCGGAGCTGGGCGTCGATTATCTGCTCGTTGGGAAGGTGCGCTGGGCGAAGGCGGCGGATGGCACCAACCGTGTGCAGGTGAGCCCGCAGCTGATCCAGGCATCCAGCGAGGACGCGAAGTGGCAGCAGTCCTTCGATGCGCCGCTCACCGATGTGTTCCAGGTGCAGGCGGACATCGCGGGCAGAGTGGCCTCGGCGCTCAACGTCGCGTTGGTGGACAGCGCACAACGCCAGCTCGCGGAACGACCCACGGCCAATCTCGCGGCATACGACGCGTTTCTCCGGGGTGATGCGATTTCGGGAAAGCTGTCTAGCGCCGACCCACTCGCGTTACGCCGAGCGAGCGAATACTACAGTCAGGCCACCGCGATCGACCCAGGGTTCCATCTCGCTTGGTCGCGAATGGCGCGAACCTTCGCGATTCTCTACTTCACCGGTTCGACCTCGAATGAAATCGGAGAGCTCTCGCGAAAAGCTGCGGATCGCGCGCTCGAGCTTGCACCGGATCACGCGGACGGACACCTCGCATTTGGCGACTACTACTCCCTTGTGGCGGGCGACTTTCAACGCGCCCGAGGCGAGTACGACGAAGGACTTCGTCTGTCCCCCTCGGACGCCGACCTGCTCACCGGCGCGGCCCTCAATCAACAGAGTCTTGGACAGTGGGACGCCGCGCTCGTCTCCCTGCGTCGCGCTGCCATTCTGGACCCGCGCGCGGTAGTTACCGGCCGGCGTCTCGCCTTCACATTGCTCGGGCTTCGCAGGTATGCGGAAGCTCAGGAAGTGGCCGACCGCACTCTCGCGCTCGCGCCCGACAACATTCCGGTTCTCGAGGTGCGGGCGATGATCGATCTCGGCAAGGGCGACGACGCAGCCGCTCGCGCACTCGTTGCTACTTCCGGGGCACGGATCGATCCGACCGCGTTGGTCTCACACTTCGCCATGTACTGGGACTTGTACTGGCTGCTCGACGACGCGCAGCAGCAGCTTCTGTTGCGGCTCTCTCCCGCTGCATTCGCCGACGAGGGGAATCGGAGTATCGTTCTGGCGCAGACATACCAGCTGCGAGGTGATTCGCTCAAGATGCGTGCATATGCCGATACGGCTCGCGTCGCGTTCGAGCGCACGATGTCCTCGGTACCGCTCGACGCACAGCGCCGGGCGTTTCACGGCCTGTCGCTTGCCTATCTCGGTCGCCGCGCCGAAGCAATTCGAGAGGGGAAGAAGGCCGTCGAGCTGCAGCCCGCTTCGAAGGACGGATATTCCGGACCGTACTTTCAGCATATGCTCGTCCGCATCTACCTTCTAACGGGGGAGAAGCAGAAGGCGCTCGACGCTCTCGAGCCGCTTCTCAAGATTCCGTATTTTCTCTCTCCTGGTTGGCTCAAGGTCGATCCGACATTCGCGCCTCTGCGAGCGGAGCCGCGCTTTCAGAAGCTGGTGGCGGGCGGCGGCTGAGCTCGCGCGACGCGTTCTGGCGCCGTTGCGTGAGAATCGCGCGTCGCGGAAGTTTCGTGCATGACACCAGGATTCGGTGAGCGTCTTCGATCCGCACTGGGAATTCCGCAGCAGCCGCGGCGTGTGCGGCGGACGGTGCGCGGCATCGAGGTGATGCTGGAGAACACGCGCCCCGATATCTCCGACGAGGATGTGT
Source organism: Gemmatimonadaceae bacterium (assembly GCA_035286525.1). Classification (GTDB taxonomy): domain Bacteria; phylum Gemmatimonadota; class Gemmatimonadetes; order Gemmatimonadales; family Gemmatimonadaceae; genus FEN-1250. Next base: position 5,784 of record DATHJR010000478.1, read on the forward strand.
TCGCGCGCATGGACGAGGTGCTCGCGCTGATCGAGCGCTACGCGCCCGCGAGCCTGCGGCGACTGCGCAGGGACATTGCGGGGATCGACGTGAAGCGCTTCGCGTGCCGCGGCGCGTTCTTCGGCGAGACGCGTCGTATCCTGACGGAGCTGACGTTCATCGTCAATCGCGATTTCACGCTCGCGGAGATCGCGTCGTCGCTGCTGCACGAGGGCGTGCACGCACGGGTGCACGCGGCCGGCGTGTTTCGCACGCCGGCATCGCTCGCCAAGGAGGAGCGGCTCTGCCGCGCGACGGAGCTCTGGTGGGGGCGCACGGTTCCGGGTGGCGAGCGCGTCGTCGAACGTGCGCTCGCAACGCTCTCGCTGGAAGATCAGGATGTCGCGCCCATCGTCGACTGGGCCGAGGCCGCGCGCAGGGTTAGCGATGTGGATCGGCAGGCGCGCGCGGACTAACGGCTGGCGGCGCGGTCGCGCTCTGCCCTATTTCGAGGCGATGAGACGCTCGAACCTCGGATTCCCCTTGAGCTGCGCAAAATTGGGATCGATGCGCAGCCAGGCGGGCGAAAGAAAGTAGTGCGACTTGAGTAATGGCTCGAGCTGATCCATCGCCTTGTCCTGATCTCCAGCAAACGTGTAGACACGGGCGAGTTGGTGCTGGACATACGAGCCAACGTAATTATCCCGTGAGGCGGGCAGCAGTGACGCGGCACGCTCGCCGGCGGCTTCCGCCTCGGCCTTCCGACCAAGCATCGCCAACATCACCGCACGAAACACGAGGCGCTGCGCATCGTCCGGAGTCGTGGCGAGCGTCTGGTCGTATCCGATCCGCGCCGAGTCTGCGTAGACTTTCGCGCGTGCGCGGTCGCCCCGCAAATAGTACGTCTGCGCGAGAACTGCGGCCCACGTACCGCGATCCCCATCGAACGCGCTGGGCGTGAGACGAAGGAGCAACTGCTGGTGCGAATCATCGAGCACCCACATGAGATCCCAGTAGTTCCCCAAATACGCCACGAGACCCGTGGGCTCGATCGTACCCGGCGCGGAACGGATCACGCCGCGCGCGGAAGCCAGATCGCCTTGGGCGAGGTACAGCATCACCTTGTTCTCGATCAGATCGAGATTGGCGGGTGCAATCTTCATCGCTCGGTCGATCTCCGCCATCCCATCGCTGTAGCGGTGCAGGCGAAGGAGCGTCTGTCCCAGCCGGCGCGAGTTCGTGGCAGATCGCGGATCGATGGTGCGGCCGTGCTCGAGATGCTTTTCGGCTTCATCCCATCGGCCCAGGCTCTGCTCGTCCAACGACGCAGCGCTGAGCAGGTCCGAATTATCCGGAGCGGCACGAAGTCCCTCCTCGTAGGAGGCGAGCGCAGCCGGCAAGTCCTTCGCGACGAACTCCTGGTACTCGCCGCGGGCGAGGTGGATTTCCGGTTTCCCGGGCGCCAGCGCAGTCGCGAGCTCCAACGCTCGCTTTGCTTCCGCGGCGGATGCCGGGTTGGGAGCCACATTGAAGTAAAACGCCGAGTGGGCCCGTGAGAGTTGCGTCCACGCCTGCGCGAACGTGGAGTCGAGTGCGACTGCCTGGTCGTAGTAGGAAATCGCATTCCTGAGCGTCGGTGCATCCGCGATCGAGAGACCCTGAGTTTCCTCCCCCTTCAGAAATGCATCATATGCCGCCAGGTTCGCCGTCGGTTTCTCGGTGAGCGTCTGTCGCTGGCCGCTGCCGAGTGCCACGTCGAGCGCGCTCGCCACCTGGTTCGCGATGTCCGCCTGTACCTGGAACACATCCGTGATGGCGGCGTCGAAGGGCTGCTGCCACTTGGTGCGGGGCGCGCGACCCTCGGTCACATCCACGAGCTCGGGGCTGACGCGGACGCGGCTCGTGCCGTCGGGTCGCTTCTCCCACTGCACCGTGGCCGTGAGCAGATAATCGGCGCCGAGCTCCCGCGGGCGATGACCTGGATGCTGCTCAACTCCGAAAGCTTGCCGCGCAGCTCGTTCGTGATCCCATCGGCGAGATACGCGTTGGCTGAATCTCCGAGGTTCTCGAACGGCAGAACCGCGAGGACTTTCGCGCCGCCGGCCGGAGTGCCCAACCGCGATTGACGCCAGGCGAAGAGAACGCCGAGGCCGAGCAGGAATCCCACGATGAGCGTCGAGGCGAACACCGGCACGCGCCGACGCTTTCCGGTGTTGCCGGGCGGGGGTGATTCTGGCGCGGCAGGAGTCGGCGCAGCTGGACTCGGCGCAGCTGCACTCGGCGTGGCTGCACTCGGTGCACGCTCCT
>DATHJR010000479.1:0-4253 GCA_035286525.1 Gemmatimonadaceae bacterium
CGGTGGGCCCTTGACGAGCGCTAGATGTGGTTGATCGAGAGCTTGTTCACAGACTGTCGAAAATGACAATCGAGTAATGTGGCCGCTGCCCTCAACAATTGCCGTTGCGGACATGTAAGTTTTTGCGGACGCATGGATAACTCGTGAACTACGCCGCGCTCCTCACCTCCTCGGTGTTCGCTCTGGTCCGCAACAAAATGCGGAGCCTGCTCACCGTTCTGGGAATCATGATCGGCATCGCGGCCGTCATTTGCGTAGTCGCGATCGGCAAGGCCGGGCAGACGCGTGTCGAACAACAGCTCAACAACCTCGGCGACAACTTCGTGTGGATCGAGGCTGGTGGCCGAGCGGTGAACGGTGTGCGAACGGGCACGCACGGCACCAGCTCCCTGACCCTTGGCGATGCCGCGGCGATCAAGAGCCAGATCAAGCTGATCAAGAGTGTGTCGCCGAATGTCGACGCGTCGACACAACTGATCTTCGGGAATCAGAACTGGTTCACGTCGTTCCGCGGCGTGTCGCCCGAATACTTCGACATCAAACGCTGGACGGTCGCCGAAGGCGCTGTGTTCACACAGGATGATGTGGATCGCGCGGCGGATGTGTGCGTCATCGGCCGTACCGTGCGCGAACAGCTCTTCGGCGCAGGGGATCCGATTGGAAGGATCATTCGACTCAAGGACCTGCCCTGCAAGGTGATCGCCGTTCTCCAGCCGAAAGGGCTCTCGGTGTCCGGACAGGATCAGGATGACACCGTGATCCTCCCCTACACGACAGCGCAGAAGAAGATCAAGGGGATCTCCTGGCTCGACGACATCCTCTGCTCCGCAGTCTCACCCGACGCGATCAAGCTTGCAGGCCAGCAGGCGGCAGCCCTGCTCCGCGATCGGCACCATCTTCGGCCCGAGGAGGAGGACGACTTCAACATTCGGAATCCTGAAGACGTGATCAAGGCGCAGCTCGAGGCGAGTCGGACGCTGACGCTGCTGCTGGCGGCCATCGCTTCCATCTCGCTGCTGGTCGGTGGCATCGGGATCATGAACGTGATGCTCGTCTCCGTGACGGAGCGCACGCGGGAGATCGGCGTGCGCGTCGCGGTGGGAGCGACGGAATCCGCCATCCAACTGCAATTCCTCGGCGAATCGGTGATGCTCAGTCTCGTCGGAGGCGCGGCCGGCGTGCTCCTTGGCATTGTCGCGTCAATCGTAGTTGGACGCACACTCGGCTGGCCGATGCAGCTGTCGTTCGAGGCGATCATGCTCGCGACGCTTTTTTCGGCGGCGGTCGGAATATTCTTCGGCTACTACCCTGCGCGAAAGGCGTCCCTGCTCGATCCCATCGAATCACTCCGGTACGAATGACGGCCCACCGACTGCGAACTTGCTGGATTCGGGCGTCGCGATGCGATTGACGCGTACACAATGGCTGGTCGCTGTGTGTATCGTCATTGTCTTCGGCGGAGTCACCGCCCTGGCAATGCGGCGCAGCGATCCCGTCGAATATTTCGCGGCAAAGGTCGAGCGAGGCGACGTTCGAGACGTGGTGGACGTTACGGCATCCGTGAATGCAGTGCGCACCGTGCAGGTCGGCTCGCAGGTGTCGGGTTCGATCGCCAAGCTCAACGTCGACTTCAATTCCCGCGTGAAGAGGGGCGATATCGTCGCTCTCATCGAGCCATCGTTGCTGCAAGGCGCGCTTCAGCAGGCCGTCGCGGACCTGGAGAGTGCGCAAGCCAATCTCACGGCAGCGGAGGCGAACGTCGACCGGATGAAGGCGGCCGTGGTGCAGACCAAGGGCGATTACGAGCGCGTCGCGACTCTTGCAGCCGAGCACTTGGCAACGCAGCAGGAATTGGAGCTGGCACGCTCCAACTACGATGCTGCCAACGCGTCCGTGGCAGGCGCCGTCGCGAACGTCGCGCAGGCCAGGGCGCAGATCAAGCAGAAGGATGCGGCCGTCGCGATCGCGCGAACGAACGTCGACCACACGGTCATCCGTTCTCCAATCGACGGCATCGTCGTCGCACGGAATGTCGATGTCGGGCAGACCGTAGCGGCGTCACTCCAAGCTCCCACGATTTTCACGATCGCGCAGGACCTCACGCGGATGCAGCTCTACGCCAAGGCAGACGAGTCGGACGTCAGCCGCATCAAGGTCGGTGCACGGGTGACGTTCAAGGTCGATGCATTTCCAAAGGAGACCTTCACCGGCACGGTGAGCCAGATTCGGATGAACGCGACCACCGTGCAGAACGTGGTGACGTACGACGCCATCATCGACTTCGACAACCCCGAGCTCAAGGTCTTCCCGGGAATGACGGCCTACGTGACCGTGCCCGTGGCCACGGTGCAGAACGCGCTGAAGGTGCCGAACGGCGCGCTCCGATACAATCCACCGTTCAGCGCGGACGCGATTCGCGCACTCTATGCGCAATATGGAATTGGCGTCGATCAGCAAGTCGGCACGACTGATCGTGATCGAGCGTCATCCGCGCCGATTGCGTCAGTGGCGAATGCAGCGGCTCCCCGACCGGTGCGCGCCGAGAGCGTGGTGGTGTGGAAGCTCCAGGCGGATAAGACGGTCATACCTGTGCAAATCGCGCTCGGCCTCACGGACCACGCCTACACGGAAGTCACGGGTGTGCTCAGAGGCACGCTCGGCGCAGGCGACGATGTCGTGACGGGCTCGCTCTCGCCTACGACCTCGGGTCCGCCAGGCAATGCAGTACGCCGGTAGCCACGCGTCGTGCCAGTCGTGAGTGGCGAGAGTGAGACGAACGGCGCGGTCCTCAGCGTCGAAGGTGTTCACAAGTATTACACGATGGGGGAGACGCGTGTGCACGCGCTGCGGGGCGTGAGCGTCGAGGTCGAACGAGGAGGGTTTGTCGCCGTCATGGGCGCGAGCGGGAGCGGCAAGTCGACGCTCATGAACATCCTCGGCTGCCTCGACCGACCCTCCGCCGGTCGATACCTGCTGGAAGGTGTGGACGTCTCGGGGCTGGATAAGAAAACCCTCGCGGGGATCCGCAACCGGAAACTGGGGTTTGTCTTCCAGGGATTCAATCTTCTCGCGCGCACCACGGCGCTCGAGACCACTGCATTGCCGACGCTCTACTCCAGAATCGACGCAGCGGAGCGGGCGAGGCGCGCGCGCGACGCCCTCGCGCTCGTTGGACTCGAGGATCGCGCGAGTCACTTTCCATCACAGATGTCGGGTGGACAACAGCAACGTGTGGCCATCGCTCGCGCGCTCGTGAACCATCCATCGATTCTGTTCGCGGACGAGCCGACCGGCAATCTCGATAGCCGCACATCGATCGAGATCATGGAGGTGCTTCAGAACCTCAACGATCGGGGACTCACGATCGTGATGGTGACACACGAGGCCGACATCGCGCAGTTCGCGAAGCGCATACTTGTGTTCCGGGACGGAACCATCCGGAAGGACGATCCGGTTCGCGATCGGCCGCGCGCGAGTAATGTCCTGAAGACGCTTCCCGTTCTCGATGACTAGCGCCGATGCGACGTCAAAGTGGCGGTGATGCTCCGCTAGTGCTCGGGGACGAAGACCGCCGCGTGCGGCATCGCTGCGCCTGCGGCACCGTTCGGCCACGTCGGGCGCCCGAAGTCGAGCCCTGGACTCGCGGCTCCGGCATCGCGGAAACGCCCATCCCACCTGAGGTGTCCCGTAGTCGGGTCGAGGCGCGCAATCATCACTCGTGGCAGGCCGTCCCCCTGTTCGGTTACGACGATGCGGTCACTCAGCGGGTCCGCCGACGACCAGTGCGGAAAGAACGTGCTGTCGGTCGCGAGCGAGGACACCTCTCGCGGATGGTCAGGGTGTGAGACATCGAGCACCGCTACGCGATGCTGGTAGGCTATCGGCATGACCCAGTAGTGCCCCACGACGACCGGGACCGAGCAGCCGTTCACGGATCCCGTCGGTGGCTGCTCGGAGAGTACGAACTCCGCGCTCGGCGCGAGCGTCTCCAGGTCCGTCAGGCGATAAAACCCGCAGCGGTAGGTGTTGACGAGCACGGAGCGCCCGTCCGACAGCACACGGGCCTCGAACGGCTCGCGGTTGGCGCTGTCCGGCCGCGACGGCAACGGGATCGTGCGGAGCAGCCGGAAGTCTGAGAGGCGCCACACCTGGATCACGTCGGCCACGCGCTCGTCGTCCATCGGTGAGCTCGTCGTGACAATTCGGTCGAGGGCTGGCGCTACCGCCAGTCCGTACGTGCGGAGCGACGCCCC
>DATHJR010000480.1:0-2947 GCA_035286525.1 Gemmatimonadaceae bacterium
AGATACGTGCTCGTCGACTACGTCGGGTGGATCGACTTTCACGGCGACGGCGTGCTGAGTGGCGGTGGCACGACCCAGCGCGCGGGCAGCCGTGCGGTGCCGTTCACTCACGCCGGCACGTACACCGTCGAAAGCGCGCAGCCGCAGCTGCTGTCGGGAGAGCTTGCTCCGAGCCCAGCAGTCATCCTCACCCACGTCGTATCGAGCAGCGATTCGACGCGGAGGCTGAAATTCACGCTGCTCGACGGCGAGACGGGATCGCCCGTGGCAGCTGGAACGATGGTGCAGAGATGACTGGCTGAGTCGCACGGGTGCGAGGTGAAACCTCGCACTACGCGACCCCGGTGGGCCTTTGTTAAAATTGTAGCTGGTCTCGCGCGCACCAGCTCACACCACCGGTCCCGACCATGCCCAGCGAACAAGAGATCGCCTTCCCCGTGCTCGGCGACGCCGAGCTTTCCCTTCTGCAGCGACGCGGACATCCGCGCGCCGTTCGCGCCGGCGACATCCTGTTCGCCGAGGGAGACAGCAATTTCTGCTTCTACGTATTGGTAGAGGGCGCGATCGCAATCGTGGAGCATTCGAGCTGCGAGGAGCGCCTGGTTCGCATGCATCTTCCCGGCGAGTTCACCGGTGACGTCGACATGCTCACCGGCCGGCGCGCGCTCGTCACCGCTCGCGTCGAAAAAGACGGCCAGGTCATCGAGATGAGCACGGGTGAGCTGCGGCGAACCGTCGACGAGATTCCGGAGCTCGGGGAGATGTTCGTCAAGGCGTTCCTCATGCGACGCTCCCTGCTGCTCAGCGGGGGGTTCGTGGGCGTGCGGATCATCGGATCGCGGTTCTCGCCGGATGCACACCAGCTCACCGACTTCGCCACGCGGAACGCGATCCCGTTCCGTTTCATGGATCTCGAGACCGACGAGCAGGCCGACGCGATTCTCCGACACCTCGGCGTTCCGGCATCGGCCACGCCGATCGTCATCGGTCGCGACGGAGAGTGGCGCATCAAGCCGTCGATCGCCGACTTCGCGCACTGCGCCGGCCTGACGTCGACACTCGACGCCGAACACGTCTACGATCTCGTCGTCGTCGGCGCCGGGCCGGCGGGGCTGGCCGCCTCGGTGTATGGCGCCAGCGAGGGGCTCGACGTGCTCACGCTCGATGCCGTCGGGCCGGGCGGGCAGGCGGGCACGAGTGCGCGCATTGAGAACTACCTCGGCTTCCCCGCGGGAATCTCGGGGAAGGAGCTCATGCAGAACGCGCTCCTCCAGGCGCGGAAGTTCGACGCGGAGATCACGGTGCCGTGCGAGGTGCGCTCGCTCGGCATCGACGGGGGCGAGCGCGTTGTGACTCTCGTGAATGGGACCCGGATTCGTACGCGCTGTGTGCTGGTGGCGAGTGGGGTGGACTATCGCAAGTTGGACTTGCCTCGCGCCTCGGACTTCTACGGCGCCGGCATCTACTTCGCGGCCACGGAAATGGAGGCGCGCCTGTGCAAGGGCGAGGAGGTCGTGGTCGTCGGGGCCGGGAACTCGGCGGGGCAGGCGATCGTGTACCTGTCGCGGAGCGCGCGACGCGTGCACGTGCTGGTGCGCGGAACCGATCTCGGTGCGCGCATGTCGCGCTATCTGGTCGATCGCATTCAAAGCATCGAAAATGTGTCGATCCACCTCGGCGCGGCGGTCACACAGCTCGACGGCAACGGACATCTCAGGGCCGTTCATTATCAGACGAAAGAGGGCGAGGCGGCGAAAATCGCAACGACGTCACTCTTTCTCTTCATGGGTGCGGACGCCAACACGGGCTGGCTCCGCGGCTGCGTGGAGCTCGACAAGAAGGGATTCGTGTCGACCGGAACCGCAGTTTCGCCTGCCGCGGCGGATACAGAGCGGTGGCGCGGCGCGGGTCGCGCGCCATTTCCTCTCGAGACGAGCCTTCCGGGCGTGTTCGCCGCGGGCGATGTTCGTAGCGGCTCGGTAAAGCGCTGCGCCTCGGCTGTCGGCGAAGGGTCGATGGCCGTGACCTTCGTTCATGCCTACATCGCTCGACCTGTTTAATCGAGGATGATGATGACACGCACTCTCGTTCTGTCGCTGTTGGTCTTCACACTGTCCTCGCCGGTATTTGCACAGGCGGCTCGCCCTGCCGATCTGATCGTGACGGGTGGCCGAATCTACACGGTCGACGTGACGCGTCCGGTAGCGGAGGCGTTCGCGGTGCGCGGCGGACGATTCGTGCTCGTAGGCACGAGGCGCGACGTGATGATGCTCAAGGGGCCGCAAACGCAGCTGGTCGATCTGCGCGGCGCCGCGGCGTATCCGGGCTTCATCGATGCCCACGCGCATCTGCTCGGACTCGGGCTTGCGCTGCGGAGCGTGAACCTCGTCGGCGCGCCCTCGTACGAGGAGATCGTTTCGCGCGTGGTCGCGCGCGCGAGGGTCACGCCGGAGGGGCAATGGGTGACGGGCAACGGATGGGACCAGAATCGCTGGCCCGTGAAGGAATTTCCAACGCACGATGCGCTATCGCGCGCCGTGCCCGATCACCCGGTGCTGCTCGATCGCGTAGATGGGCACGCGGTGCTTGCCAACGCCGCCGCGATGCGCGCCGCAGGGATCTCCGCGAGGACGCGAGATCCGGTGGGCGGACGCATCGTGCGCGATGCGAGGAGAAATCCGACGGGTGTGTTCGTCGACAACGCGATGTCGCTCGTCTCGAACGCGGTGCCAAAGCCCACGCCCGCGCAACTCGGCGAGCTGATGCACTCCGCGGCCGTCGAGAGCAACAAGTGGGGGCTCACGGAAGTGCAGGACATGGGCGCGGACCGTTCCACCATCGAAGCGCTCGAGTCTCTTGCAAGTGCGAGGCAGCTCCCGCTGCGCACCTATGAGTTGGTCACCGACGACTCCGCAGCGTTGGCGTACTACTTCGCGCGCGGCCCGAA
>DATHJR010000481.1:0-3104 GCA_035286525.1 Gemmatimonadaceae bacterium
CTCCGTTCGCGCCACGACCGCGGGGGAGGATGAGTTCGGCCTTCTGACCGATGCATTCAACCAGATGCTCGACCAGATCGAGACGCAGAATAAGACGATCGGAGAGAGCCACGAGCGCCTGAATCTGGCACTCAGGGCGTCCGGTGTGGGCACGTGGAGCCTGGACATCGCGAAAAACAGTATCAGCCTGGATGAGTTCGCGAACCCGCTCTTCGGCTATCCGGCCGGCGCTTACGATGCCGAGTTCGACCTCTTCCTCACGCTGATCCACCGTGACGATCGTGCGCGAGTGGAGCGGGAGATGCACGATGTTGCGGCGGCCGGTGGCAGCTATGAGAGCAGCTTTCGCGTAGTGTGGCCGGACAGCACCGTTCGCTCCCTTTCCGCGCGTGGCAAGGTGGTTCCCGGGGCGCGCGCGCTGTCACGCATGACCGGCGTGTTCTGGGATGTCACCGAGCGAAAGCGCGCCGAAGAGCGACTGACGCAACTCCTGGGCGAGCTCGAACGAAGCAACAAGGAGCTGGAGCTCTTTGCCTACGTCGCGTCGCACGACCTGCAGGAGCCGCTGCGCATGGTGTCCAGCTACACCCAGCTTCTCGAGCGCCGCTACTCGGACAAGCTGGATGAGGACGCGCGCGAATTCATTGGCTATGCCGTCGATGGCGCGAACCGGATGCAGCGGCTCATTAATGATCTGCTCGATTTCTCGCGGCTGAGCACTCGCGGGCGACCGCTCGTGCCCACCGACATTGCCGAGGTGCTCGCCGTCGTGCGGGCAAATCTCAGCGTGGCCATGGAGGAATCCGGCGCCCTGGTGACGAATGACGAGTTGCCGTGGGTGGTCGCGGATGCGGGCCAGATGGGGCAGCTCTTTCAGAACCTCATCGGTAACGCGATCAAGTTCCGCAATGGCGCGCGGCCGCACGTGCACGTGGGCGCGGTCGAGAGTGACGCACACTGGCAGTTCTCGGTGCACGATGATGGGATCGGCATCGAGCCGGAATATTTCGAGCGGATCTTCGTGATCTTCCAGCGGCTGCACACCAAGGACGAGTATCCGGGCACGGGCATCGGACTCGCGCTCTGCCGGCGCATCGTGGAGCGCCACGGCGGAACGATCTGGGTCGAGTCGAAACCCCACGAGGGCTCGACGTTCTACTTCACGATCCCCAAACGAGAGAACAGTAAAACCTCATGACAAATGCGTTCGAAGGTCGCGCTGTGGAGATCCTGCTCGTCGAAGACAATGCCGGCGACGTGCGGCTGGCGCGCGAGGGACTGCGCGAATGCAAGCTGCTCAACAACCTGAGCGTTGCCACCGATGGGATGAAGGCGATGGCGTTCCTGCGCCGCGAGGGCGAGCACGCACACGCCCCACGCCCCGACCTCATCATGCTCGACCTCAACCTCCCTCGAAAGGATGGTCGCGAAGTTCTGAAGGAAATCAAGGAGGATGAGGAGCTGAAGAGCATTCCGGTAGTCATTCTCACCACCTCGAAGGCGGAGGAGGACATCGTGAAGTCATACTCCCTCCACGCGAACTGCTACGTCACGAAGCCACTTGCGATCGAGCAGTTCATCACGGTGGTGCAGGCAATCGAGAGCTTCTGGTTCACGATCGTCAAACTTCCCCCGAGGTAATGACGTGAGCACGACGATGCTGCGAATCGGTCTTCTGGAAGACAACCCTGGCGATGCCCGGCTCATCGAGGAGATGCTGCGCGAGCCACCGGTCACGGAGTACCGGTTCACACTCTCCTCGCGCATGGACCAACTGCTCGAGAGCCTCGATCGCGAGCCGATCGACGTGCTCCTCCTCGACCTCGGTCTTCCGGACAGTCAGGGGATGGACACGTTCCATCGGATCAACCATCGAGCGCCCGGGCTCCCCATCGTGATTTTCAGCGGCGCAGATGATGAGCAGCTCGCGTCGGAAGCGGTGTCGTGCGGCGCCCAGGATTATCTCGTGAAAGGGCGAATCAACAGCTTCCTGCTCAAGCGCGCGATTCGCTATGCGGTGGAGCGCAAGCGCGCCGAGGAAGATATCAGAACGCTCAATCGGGAGCTGGAGAGCCGGGTGGCGGAGCGAACGGCCCAGCTGCTCGCCGCGAACAAGGAGCTCGAGTCGTTCTCGTATTCCGTGTCGCACGACTTGAGGGCTCCCCTCAGACACATCGACGGATACGTCGACATGCTGGAGCGCGCGACGAACGGCACACTGCCGGAAGAGGCTCAGCATTGTCTGGAGACGATCAAAGCGGCAACCGAGGAGATGGGGCAGCTGATCGACGGCCTTCTGACCTTCTCACGCATGGGCGCCGGGCCCATGAACGAATTCCGAGTCGACCTCGCGGCGCTACTCGACGAAGTCGTTGGCAGGCTGCAGGTCGCAACGCCTGACAGGCGCATCGCGTGGAAAATCGCACCGTTGCCGGTGATCGCCGGCGATCCCTCGATGCTCCGTCAGGTACTGGCAAATCTCGTCGACAACGCCGTGAAGTATTCGAAGAACCGCGAGCACTCCGTCATCGAGGTCGGTATCGCCGGCAATGAGAAGGGGCGCTCCGTGTTCTTCGTGCGGGACAATGGTGCCGGATTCGACATGAGACACTATCACAAGCTGTTCGGCGTGTTTCACCGGCTTCATCGAGCGGAAGAATTCGAAGGTACTGGAATTGGACTCGCTACCGTCCGCCGGATCATCGAGCGGCACGGCGGTCGTACGTGGGCGGAGGGCGTCGTGAATGGTGGGGCGACCTTCTATTTCACGCTGCAGCCGGCACCCGCCGCCTGAATCGAGCATCGAAGAGGCAATAATGCACGATCGCGAGAGCTACGAGAACAGCGAGACTATCCTATGCCCACCGGAGGTTGCATCAGGCGATGCAGCTGCCAGCATCGGACGCGCGCGCTTGCTGCACCTCGAGGACAATCTGAGGGATGCCGAGCTGATTCGTGACAGACTCGAGGTTGCGGGGCTGGCGAGTGACATCACGCAGGTGAGTACTCGCGCCGGCTACGAGACGGCCCTCGAAAACGGCTCCTATCATGTCATCCTTTGCGACTACAACATCCCCGATTACGACGGGATTTCGGCGCTGAAC
>DATHJR010000482.1:0-3705 GCA_035286525.1 Gemmatimonadaceae bacterium
CACCGGCAGCCGCAATGGACACACCATCCACTGGTCGCACGCGCTGGGCGTTCGCGAGTCCGCTCGCAACGCAGGCGTCGGCCGCATGCTCAAGGAGCACCAGCGCGCCGAACTCGCGCACCGCGGCATCTCCACGCTGTACTGGACCTTCGACCCGCTCATGGCGAAGAACGCGCACTTCAACCTCAATCGCCTCGGCGCGCGCGTCGTCGAATACGTCGAGAACATGTACGGCACCACCGGAAGCCCGCTCCACCACGGGCTCGCAACCGACCGGCTGGTCGTATCCTGGTCCACCGCATCGCGGCCGGTTCGGGATCCCGACGCGAGCGCTCGTACCGCACCGCCGGCAGGCCATCCCATTCTCACACCGCAACCGCGCACCGGTGACGTCGTCGCCCACACCAACGCGCCCGAGCGGCCAGCTACTCTCTGGCTCGAGGTTCCACCCGACATCGAGCGAGAGTCGCCCGCGACTATCGCCCTGTGGCACGCGGCGATGCGCGCGAACTTCGAGTGGGCGCTGCGGAACGACTACGCCGCCGTCGCGCTCCATCGCGATCCACTCACCTCCCGCTCGTTCTACGTTCTCGAGCGCAGCGCGGGCGCGCCGGCATGACGATTCTCGCGGACACCGCCGCGCCATCCGACATTGCGAGCGAAACGCCGGCGCTGCGCCGAATGCTCGGAATCACGGACCTCACGCTGATCGCGATGGGAACTGTGATCGGCTCGGGCATCTATCTCGTTCCGGCCGTCGTGCTTCGCCAGACGGGCGGTGCGACGGGGCCCGCGATGCTCGTTTGGCTAGCGGCCGGCGTTCTGTCTTTGCTCGGTGCACTGACGTACGCCGAGATGGGCGCGATGAAGCCGGAGGCCGGCGGACTATACGTGTACGTGCGCGACACGTTCGGTCCGCTTCCGGCATTTCTCTATGGATGGACGAGCTTCTTCGTCATCGCGAGCGGCTCCACCGCCACGCTCGCCGTAGCGTTCTCCGGCTACCTCTCCGCGTTTCTGCCGATGGGTCGCGTGACCTCGCGTGTCGTATCGATCGCGATGATCGCCGTGATCGCGGTCCTCAACGTGCGCGGCACACGCAAGAGCGCCACCGTGCAGAACTGGACCACCGGCGCGAAGGTCGGCGCGCTGCTCGGGCTAAGCATCGTTCTGATCGCGTTTGGCCGAGGCTCGCAGGCGCAGGCGTCCATCTGGCCGGCCACATTCACACCATCGCTCGCCGTGGGCATGGGCGCGGCGATGATCGGCGTGCTATGGGCCTACGAAGGCTGGCAGTACGTCACCTTCTCCGCCGGCGAGACTCGCGATCCGCAGAAGGTATTCCCCCGCGCGATCACCATCGCCACGGCTGCACTGGTCGCGCTGTACCTGCTGGTGAATCTCGGATACCTCGCCGCGCTGGGTCCCGTCGCGGCGATGCACTCCGAGCACATCGCCGCCGACGCCGCCTCAGTGGTTCTGGGCTCCGCGGCCGGAAAGATCGTCGGCGCCCTGATTCTCATCTCCATCTTCAGCGCGGCAAACGGGCTCATTCTCACCGCGCCTCGTGTGTACTTCGCCATGGCGCGCGACGGCGTGTTCTTCAGGCGCCTGGCGATCGTCAGTCCGCGCTTCGGAACGCCGGCGTTCGCGATCATCGCCATCGCGATCTGGGCAGCGGTGCTCGCGGCGAGCGGGACGTTCGAACAGCTGCTCACGTTCGTGGTGTTCACCGGCTGGATTTTCTACGCGCTCGGGGCGCTGAGTGTATTCGTGTACCGCCGGCAGCTTCCCGATGCGCACCGTCCGTTCCGTGTGCCCGGCTATCCGATCACACCGCTGCTTTTCGTGCTTTCCGCCGCGGGGCTCGTGCTCAATACGATGATCACGCAACCGGTCCGCGCGGCAGCGGGGCTCGGCGTCGTGCTCCTCGGCACCCCGGCGTACTTCGTGTGGCGAGCGCGCTCGCGCGCTCTAGTCAAATCGTAATCCATCAACAGGAGCTCGTAATGCGAAACACATCTTGTCGGCAACTGTTGCGAGCGTCGCTCTTCGCCGAGTGCCTCGCGCTCGGCGCAGTGCTGATGCTCGCCGCTCCGGCCGCGCACGCAGCGACCGTGCGGCCGAATGCGACCGAGAGACACGCCGTCGCGCGCAGGGCGTCGATCATCAGCGGCCGCGTGACCGACGCCGTTACGAAAGCAGCGGTGCCGGGAGCTACGGTGCGCGTGGAGGGAACGAGCCTCGGGGCGGTTACGGGCGACGACGGCAAATACCGAATCCTCAGTGTTCCGGCTGGAACTCAAATGCTCGTCGCGCGCAGACTGGGCTACGCACCACAGCGACGCGCGGTGACGGTGGCCGGCGAGCCCGAGCTCACCGCCGATTTCGAACTGGTCCAATCGGCCAGCACCTTGAGTGAGGTCATCGTCACCGGCACGCCGGGCGAGCAGGAGCGACGCGAGATCGGAAACTCCATCGGATCAGTGAGCGCGCCGGACGTGCTTTCGAAGTCTCAGGCTCCCGACCTCGGATCTCTGCTCAACTCCCGTGTTCCCGGCGTGAGTCTCGTGCCGAGCACCGGACGTCTCGGTGCCGGCCCGAACATCAATATCCGCGGCATCTCGAGTCTCAGCCTCGACAACAATCCGTTGATCTACATCGATGGCGTCCGCGTGAGCAACAGGGTTGGCGCAGGCCCGACGTCGTTTGGCAACGGCGGCTTTGGTGCCCAGAACGCCGGCGTCGTAGGTCGGTTGAACGACATCAACCCGGAGGAGATCGAGAGCATCCAGATCCTCAAAGGGCCAGCGGCTGCGACGATCTATGGAACGGAAGCATCCAACGGCGTCATCCAGATCATCACCAAGAAAGGCGCGGGAACGAAGCCGGTGGTTAGTGCGCAGCTGCAGCACGGCTGGATCTATTTCAGGGATCCGGAAGGACGCATTCCGACGAACTTTGCCCCCGACAGCACCGGCGCCATCATCCCGTTCAACGCCATCAAGGCGCAGGATGCGGCCGGCGATCCGGTATTCACGACCGGCAACGCAATCCAGTCCAACGTCTCGGTTGCGGGCGCGATCGGTACGGGCACCTACTTTCTCTCCACGAACTTTCAGGACGAGCGCGGTATCGAGCAGAACAACACGCTAAAACAATTCGGTGCGCACGCGAATCTGAACGTAGCGCCGAGTCCGAAATACGATCTTGGAACCAGTCTCAATTACGTGCAGGGCACCTATCATACCGGTGCAGACGTCGGTCTCTCGGCGCTGCTTGGCGCGGAGCTCGGTCATCCAGACGTGTTTGTCACTGCGGGGGCCGAGGGCTTCTATCCGAACGTGCCGCCGGCGGTTCCGCAGACGCTCTTCGACAATAGCGCCGCCGTCAACCGCTTCACGGGAAGCGCGACGATCAATCATCATCCGATCAGCTGGTTCAGCCAGCGCCTGATCGTCGGTATCGATTACACGGCGGAAGACGGCCGAGGGCTGGAGAAATTCGCGCCGCCCGAGCTCGCGCCATTCACATTGGGCAATGCCGCTGGACGAATCGGCCAAACGCTCACGACGACGTCTCTCACCAGCTTCGATTACAACGGGACGGTGAAGGTCAATCTCACGCCGTCGCTGACATCGGCGTCATCGCTCGGTGGTCAGTGGTATCGTTCGGCACTGCATCAGAGCTTCCTCGGCGGAATTG
>DATHJR010000483.1:0-4095 GCA_035286525.1 Gemmatimonadaceae bacterium
CACTGCCGCTGCGCTCAATCAGCAGAGTCTCGGCCAGTGGGACTCCGCGCTGGTAGCGCTCGGGCGCTCTGCCACGCTGGATCCGCGGTCCATCACCACGGGGAGGCGACTTGGCCTGACCCTGCTGCGTCTTCGTCGTTATCCGGAAGCGCTGGCCGCGACCGATCGTACGCTGGCGCTGGCGCCTGACAATTTCGCCGTAATCGAGAACCGGGCGATGATCGAGTTGGCGAGGGGAGACCTGTCAGCCGCTCGTTCCGTCGTTGCGACGTCGGCGACGCGAACCGATCCAACGGCGCTGGTTGCCGCCTTTGGCAACTTCTGGGATCTCTACTGGGTTCTCGACGAGCCGCAGCAGCAGCTGCTGCTTCGACTCTCTCCTGCTGCGTTCGATGACGACAGGAGCAGTTGGGCCGTCGTTCTCGCCGAGACGTACCGGTTGCGGGGGGACTCGCTGAGGATGCGCGCGTATGCCGATTCTGCGCGTGTCGCAATCGAGCACACCCTGGCGTCGGCGCCGCAGGATGCGCAGCGTCGAGCGTTTCGCGGGCTCATGCTCGCCTACCTCGGCCATCGCGCCGAGGCCATCCGTGAGGGTGAGCGGGCGGCCGAGCAGCTTCCGATATCGAAGGACGGGTACTCCGGACCGTACATCCAACATCTGCTCGTCCGGATTTACATGATGACCGGTGAAAAGCAGAAGGCGCTCGATCATCTCGAGCCGCTGCTCCAGGTGCCGTACCACCTGTCTCCGGGCTGGCTCAGGATCGATCCGGAGTTTGCGCCGCTGAGGGCAGAGCCGCGGTTTCAGAAGATGGTGTCGGCCACGAGTTGATTCGCGGTCGATCGAAAAAAAGCGGCGAGTGCATTCATGCACGCGCCGCTTCTGATTTCGGAGCTCGACGATCAAGGCTGCATCACGCCCCGGCGCAGTACGAACATCCCAACTCCTGCGAGCGATTCACGCCCCACGTGCCCGACGGGATGATGGTGATTCCCGGAATTATCCCCGCCGTCCAGTCCTTGAGTGCGATATCAGGCGTGACGCCGGCCGCGCCGGCGAACTTGGCACTCATGAAGTGCAGCGCCACGTTGCACGCGCCGAGGATCGTGCCTTTCGCCATCAGCTTGTCGACGGCCATGTCGTCGATTGGGAGCGAGCCGGGCTTCGCATTGAAAAACGGATTGCGCTCTGCCGGCGCCTTCGTCGTCGGGTCGATGATGTTCATCGCCTTCCCGATCTTGTACTTCGCCCACACCGCGTCGTTCAACGCGATGGGAAAACCCTCGTGACGAAGCACGACGACGGCGGTGGCCGGCGAGGGAGTTACCGATGCGTACGGCAGCATGAAGGTGTACGCGAACGCGAGCGGAAAGCCCTCGTTCATTGCAAACGCATCGATGACCATCTTGTGCTTCGTCTTGAGCGTGCCGGGCCACTCGCTCGGCTCGGCGGAGGAGGAGTCGGACGCACTGGCGACCGTCTTTTCGGCGGCGCACGCTGTCACCGGAAGGAACGCGGTGAGTCCGAGCGCCGCACTTCCTGCGGCGAGACGACCGAGGAAGCTGCGGCGCGGCGATGAGGTAAGGAGGTCTTCACTCATGGGGACTTTCCTGCGCGCTCAATGCGCGCCGTTGTGCGCGCGAGTGCGCGCGGTATCTGTGCTCAACGTCGACCGGGCTCTCGTAGGATATGGCACATCCAGGGGCCGCTCGCCAGTCGGCCAATCATTCTCTTTTCCGGCGAAATCGGGACGGGGTCGCGTGTTGATGTAGCGCGCGACGTCGAGCGCCTGCTGGGGCGTGAGTGAGTTGGGTTGATCGAAAGGCATGTTGCGCAAGACGAACAGCGCGGTCGTGCGGTAGCGAGCCATTCCGGCGCCGATGTTGTACGACTTCGCTCCCCAGAGCGGTGGCGCGACCACGGTCCCCTCGCCCGATGCGCCATGGCAGCGCACGCAGCTCGCGGCGAACACCTGCGCTCCGCGCGACGTGTCCGCGTCGAGCGTCGCCAGCGAGGGAACGCCCTTCGGCTTCATCGAGTCGCCGACCGTCAGCCCGCGCGACAGCCACGCCATGTAGACCACCATGTCGCGCATGTCGTCGCCACTCACGGGGAGCGCGCGCCCGTTCATGCTGCGAACGAAGCAGTCGTTCACGCGGTCCTCGATCAGATCGACGCGTGCGCGGCGCGCGCGGAATTGAGGGAAATGGATGTATGCGGCAGTGAGCGGCAGCCCGCTCGCGCGGCGGCCCTCATCGAGATGGCAGCTGAAGCAGCGCAGCGAATTGCCGACGTAGTGCGGCAGGCTGTCGCGGGTGGCGGCGAGCAGCGCGCGGCCGCGACGGACGGACACGCCCATCGCACCGGACGGAGGCATGGTGTCGGCGATGGCTTGTGCATGCGGCGGAGGTGTCGTCACTCCGCGGCCAGCGGCGGCGGGAGCATCTCCCCTCCCGCACGCCATGGCCAACGCGATCATCGTGAGCCGCACACGCGGATGCCTCGCACGTGTGGTATCGCGTCGTTTGTTCATCGTGTGCATCAGCGCTCCCCGGAAGAGCAGCGTTGCACACGATGTAACGCTTTTCACGTCGTGCGTCCAGTGTCTATTGCTGAGTGACTTTCACGTTCGGCGTTCTCTTCACGAGCTTTCGCGAGAGAAAGTCGAACGACGCGGTGTACGCCGCAAGCCAATTTCGATGCAGCAGAAAATCGTGCACCTCGTCGGGAAAGACCAGCTGCTCCACATCCACGCCCTGCTTTCGCAGGTCCTCGGCAAGCTGCACGGTCTGACTGAACGCCACATTGCGATCGTCGTCGCCTTGAATCAGGAGCACCGGCGATTTCCACGTCGACTCGTATGCCATCGGCGACGAGAGAAATGCGGTGCGCCGCGCCTCCTGGTCTTTCAGGATGCGCCACCCCGGAACGAACGTCTCCCACTCGAGATTCCAGTCGTGCACGCCGTGCATGTCCACGCCGGCGGCGAAGTTATCGGAGGAGCGGGCGAGCGCGAGCGCGGTGAGATAGCCGCCGTACGAGCCGCCCCACGCCCCGATGTGCGCGGGGTCGACATCCGCGCGCCCGCGCAGGAAGAGTCCCGCCCCCTGCACGTCGTTGTACTCGCTGCCTCCCGTCGCGCCGTAGTCGAGTGCCTCGCGGAAGTTCAGCCCGTAGCCAATGCCGCTCCGATAGTTCACCGCCAAGACCACGAAGCCGCGGCTCGCGAGAAACTGGTTCATCGCGTACGCGTTGCTGTAGTAGTACATGTAGTGCCAGCCGAGGAGCATCTGGCGACGCGAGCCGCCATGAAAGAAGACGACGGCGGGGTGCGGGCGCTGAATCGAATCGTTGGGCAGAAAGAGCTGGCCGTGGAGCATCATGCCGTCGCCCGAGGGAAAGACGACCTGCTGCGGCGTCACGAGCGCGCTGGAGGGAAAGGCTGCGGGGATGAGCTCGGGCGCGATGTCGCGCGGCGCGCCGGAGTCGAGCGCGATTGCCGGGCGCGCGGGCACGCGCGCATCGGAGCGCAGCATCGCGACCGCCTTGCCGTCGCTCGTCTGCACCGGCGACCACTCGATTCCCGTGCCGGTCGTCACCTGCGCCAGCTCTCCGTTGACGACGCCCACGCGCCAGATGTGCCGGCGGTCGGTGTCGCCCTGATTCGACGAGTAGAACACCGATCCGCGATCGGGCGACAGCGACACGTGCTCGACCTCGAAGTCGCCCGGTGTGAGCAGCGCCGACTTGCTGCCATTCGCGGACACCTTGTAGAGATGCGTCCATCCGTCGCGCTCCCACGGGAAGACGATGTAGTCGCTCCGCGCCCACAGCAGCTGCGCGTCCGATACGATGTTGCGGAACGCGCTCCCGACTCCTTCCTCCGCCTTCCAGATCTCCTTTCCATCGCCGGTCGCCACGCTCGCGACGACGATCGACCAGGGAGATTCCGTGCGGTTCGCGCCGAATTCGGGTTTACGCGAAGACGTCGGTGTGCGAATGAACGCGATGCGTGTGCCGTCCGGCGACCAGACCGGCGAGGAATCCCAGTCCACCGAGGGCGAGAGATATCGCAGCGTCTTCGCCGCCGC
>DATHJR010000484.1:0-2433 GCA_035286525.1 Gemmatimonadaceae bacterium
TATGCCGCGGCGCAGGCGAAAGCAGATGCGGCGTGGGGAGGCAACGACACCGACGCGTACAGCGCGGCCCAGAAAGCCGCGTTGGCCGCCAAGGAGCGATTGGAGGCCGCAAGAGCTGCCGCAGATGCGGCGAGAGACAAACCCGAAGGGGTGGCGACCTGGACTCACAAGAAACCGTGAGTGGATCGATTGCGATGCCTCGAGCGGTCGCGATCGACTCTCAGCAAATAGCGAGAGGGGCGTTGCGAGATTCGCAACGCCCCTTTTTCGTCGACGACCACCGGTGGTGCTGGCCGACCTACCTCAACCGCATTCGCTGAACCCGCACACGTGGCACTTCACGCATCCCTCGGCGAACTCCAGCTGCGAGCCGCAGTCGGGGCAGGTGCCGATGAACGACTCGCTACCGCCGCC
This sequence comes from Gemmatimonadaceae bacterium, assembly GCA_035286525.1. Taxonomy (GTDB): domain Bacteria; phylum Gemmatimonadota; class Gemmatimonadetes; order Gemmatimonadales; family Gemmatimonadaceae; genus FEN-1250. The sequence continues at coordinate 415 of DATHJR010000484.1, forward strand.
GTTCGCGGACTCGAACGTCATCTGAATCTGGTTGGCCGGATCGCCACTCACCGTGATCTGCTCTAGCGCAGGAATGCTCCCGCCGATTCCCGAAGTGTGATCTGAGAGCAGCTCCTGCTGCACGCCCTGCTTGTCGCGAAACCATTCCTCGAGCGCCAGGCCGATCGCGTCCGGCATCGAGAGCACCTTGTTCGGCCCGAGTCCGACCGCGCGATCCGAGCTGATTCCGCGAAGCTGGCGGTGGATCTGCATGAGTGGAATTCCCGAGCGAAGCGCGAGCGAGATCAGACGTCCCACTGCTTCCGCATCGGCCATTGCCGCGCCACCAGCCTTGCCGAGCGTCACGAACACCTCGAACGGCTGTCCACGATCGTCCTCGGTGATGTGAACGAACATCACACCGAGCGGCGTCTCTTTGCGAATCGACGTCGAGCGGAGCTTGTCCGGGCGCGACCGCTTGGCGCGACGCTGCAGATTCTCCGCCTCGGACTCATAGAGCGCGCGCTTGAGGCGCTCGATCTCGGCGTTCGATTCCGCGAGTGTGCCGTGCAGCTCGCCGAGCTCGCGTTTCGAATTCGAGGAGCCATCGCGAACGGAGGCCGCATGCTCCGTGGCACCCGTCGACAGCACCTGGTTGTCGCGCGAGCCATCGCGGTACACCGTGACGCCCTTGCACCCAAGCTCGTACGCGAGCTCGTAGATGGTGCGGACGTCTTCCTTCGTGGCCGTGTGCGCGAAGTTCGTCGTCTTCGAGATGGCCGAGTCGCAATGCTTTTGAAACGCGGCCTGCATGCGGATGTGCCACTCAGGCGCGATCTGATTGGCAGTGACGAACACGCGCTGCCAGCGCGCGGGGACCTCGTTGTGCTCGACCGTGCCCGTGCGCGCGATCTTTTCGACGAGCGCGTCGCTGTACCACCCTTCGCGCTTCGCGATCTCGACGAAGTCCTCGTTCACGTCCGGCATCATGACGCCGGCCTGGTTGCGCATGAATGCAACGGCGAAAAGCGGCTCGAGCCCGGAGGCGCATCCGGCGATGATCGAGATGGTGCCCGTGGGAGCAACGGTTGTGACGTTGCAGTTGCGAAGCATCTGCATCGGACGCACTCGCGTGCCGTTCGCATCGCGGGCGCACGTTTCGTCGGGACCCCAGATCGACCGCGCCCATTCGGGAAACGGACCGCGAGCATTGGCGAGCCGCTCGCTCTCCTTTTTGGATTCGTTGTCGAGGAATTCCATCACCCTTCGGCCCATCTCGACGCCTTCCGCGGAATCGTAGGGAATCGCGAGCCGCACGAGCATGTCCGCGAAGCCCATGATACCGAGTCCGACGCGGCGGATGCGCTTGGAGAGCGCATCGATTTCGCCGAGCGGATACTTGTTGACGTCGATGATGTTGTCGAGGAAATGCGTGGACAGCTGGATGTCGCGCTTGAACGCATCCCAATCCATGCGGCCATCGACGACGTAGTAGCCGACGTTGATGCTGCCGAGGTTGCACACATCGTACGGGAGGAGCGGCTGCTCGCCGCATGGATTCGTCGCCTCGTACAGGCCGAGATGCGGCACCGGGTTGTAGCGGTTCGCCTCGTCGATGTAGAAGCACCCGGGCTCGCCCGTGCGCCACGCGCCCTCGATCATGCGATCCCATACCATCTTCGCGTCGAGCTGCCCCACGACGTCCTTCGTCACGGGATCGACGAGGTCATACGACTCACCCGCGCGCAGCGCCGCGATGAATTGCGCGGTGACGGCGACGGAGATGTTGAAGTTCACGACCTGCGTGAGGTCTTCCTTGCAGGTGATGAACTCCATGATGTCCGGATGATCGACCCGGAGAATTCCCATGTTCGCGCCGCGCCGCGTGCCGCCCTGCTTCACCGCATCGGTCGACGCATCGTAGAGCTTCATGAACGACACGGGACCCGATGCAACGCCGGTGGTCGACCGAACCATGGATCCTTTGCCGCGCAGCTTGGAGAAACCAAACCCCGTTCCGCCCCCGGACTGGTGGATGAG
>DATHJR010000485.1:0-3017 GCA_035286525.1 Gemmatimonadaceae bacterium
ATCCGTTCGACTTCGCTCGCGCTCAGTCCAGAGCCGGGCCCCGTCATGATCCAATCCGCGGTGAGTACACCCGCTGCGCGGAAGAGACGCTTCGAGAGATCCTTGTCCATGGCGAGCGCACTTGCGAGATGGCCGCTCCCCGTGTACGGCACGCGCGCGAGATCGAGGATTGCCTGAACCGTGCCGTCCTCGCCATCACCGCCGTGGAGCGCGATGAAGACGACGTCCGCATTCTTCACCGATGGCATCGAGCCAAGCGTGGTGACGAGCGACGTTTCCGCCATCACCCGCAGTGTTTCCCGCGTCGGAGGCTCGCGCTTCACGACGCCGGCCGCACGAAGCGCATCCTCTTCGGTACGCGCCATGTCGCCTCGCGCGGGATCGACGCACGTCACCACGTGTCCGGCATCGCGGAGCGCCTGCGCAATCCGTAGCCCCGATGCGAGCGACACGTCGCGCTCTGACGAAGTTCCTCCCAGCAGAACCGTGACATTCATGTGCACAATGTACCGAAACCGCATTGCGCGTGTAGTCTCCCGCGAGCCCGTAGTCGCCGAGTACATTCCGTATCATGCAACCGACACTGAAGCTCCTTTCGTGCGTCGCGCTACTGGCGGCCTCAGCCTGCATCGATCGTGACCAGGCGGCCAAGGCGATCGATGCCGTGCAGAGCGACGGCGCGAAGCCGGACGTCATGCCCGTCATGCTGAACCGGGAGCTGCCCTTTCGATACCCGCCGGCGTTGTACGCGAAGATGGTACAGGGGAACGTGACGCTGCACATCCACATCGACAGCATCGGAATCGTCTGGCCCGAATCGACCAGCGTCGTCGAGTCGTCTGGCTATACGGGTCTCGATTCCTCCGCCGTCGCCGGTTCGCGCGAGCTTCGATTCGAACCGGCGAAGACGAAGGGACGTCCGGTTGGCGTGTCGCTCAAGCTCCCCGTGTTCTTCCGTCACCCCAACGGAAAGCCGCTCGCCGGCGACACCATCCTCCGGTCACCCAGCACCAAGCCCGCACCATGAGCAATCTCCCGCGCAACACCCGCCCGTACGACAGCGTTCTCGACACCATTGGCTGGACGCCACTCATCCGCCTGACCCGCGTCACGCGCGGTGTCGTCACGCCCGTGTACGCGAAGGCGGAGTTTTTCAATCCCGGTGGGAGCGTCAAGGATCGCATCGGGCTTCCGATCATCGAGCGCGCCGAGCGATCGGGGGAGCTGAAGCCGGGCGGTACGATCGTCGAGGGAACGAGCGGAAACACGGGCGTTGGGCTCGCGATCGCGGCGGCGCTCAAGGGCTACCGGTGCATCTTCACGATGCCGGACAAGATGTCGCAGGAGAAAGTGCGTCTGCTCAAGGCCTTCGGCGCCGAAGTGATCATCACGCCGACGGCGGTGCCTCCAGACCACCCCGACAACTACGTAATGATGGCGGCGCGAATCGCGAAGGAGACGCCGAACGCGATCCTCGCGAATCAGTTCTACAATCCCGCGAATCCCGAGACGCACTACGCGACGACGGGGCCGGAGCTGTGGGAGCAGACCGAGGGACGGATCACGCACTTCGTCGCCGCAGCCGGCACGGGCGGCACGATCAGCGGCGTTGGCAAGTACCTCAAGGAAAAGAATCCCGCGATCAGAGTCATCTCCGGCGATCCGGTGGGATCGATCCTCGCCGAATTCTGGCGGAGCAGGGGGGAGCGAACGCCGGAAGGCGTGCCATACAAGATCGAGGGCGTGGGACAGGACAAGATTCCGGGAACGATCGACATGTCCGTGATCGATGACTATCGCACGGTCACGGATCGCGAATCGTTCGCGATGGCGCGCCGGCTCACGCGCGAGGAGGGGCTGTTCGTGGGCGGATCGAGTGGGCTCATCGCACACGTCGCAATGCAGGTGGCGCGCGAAGTGAACGATCCAAAGGCGTACGTCGTGACCTTCCTGTGCGACACGGGCGAGCGATACCTCTCGAAGCTTTACAGCGACGAGTGGATGCGCGAGAACCAGCTGCTCGATTCCGACAGGATGCCGATCGGCCAGCTGCTGCAGGGAAAGTCGGACGGAACGCCGAGAGTCGTGAGCGTTGCCCCGGCCGCGAGCGTGCGCCAGGCGCTCGGCCTCATGTCGCTCCATGACGTGTCGCAGCTGCCGGTGATGGATGGAGAGAGCTGCGTCGGATCCGTGTCCGAGAGCGTCCTGTCGGCGAAGGCGCTCGAGAACCGAAAGGTGCTCGACGTGCCGGTGAGCGAGGTGATGGAGGCGCCTTTTCCGGTCATCGATGGCGCGCAGACGGTCGAGAGCGTGGTGAAGTTGCTCTCGAAGTCGAATCCGGCGCTGCTCGTGCGCGCGAACGGCGGCGTGGGCGGGATCGTCACGCGCAGCGATGTGCTCGCATACATGATGGCGCGATAGCGCTCGCGCGCAGAGTGCATCGAGCGAGAGATTCGGACGATACAGCCGAACTCGGTGTTGCGGCCCGGCGCCCGCTACATAGTATGAATGAGTACTTCCGGCCGGTTTCCTGCGTTATGCGCTCCCTGGCGGGTCCAGTCACCCTCCCACGCCTGCCTGGCTCGGCATTTTCGTACATTTGCTCGATGACGATCATCGCTGGTCCGAACCTTCGAGGGTGCAGACCTCCGCGCGATCGCGCGCTCATCCTCGATGCTCATTCCATGGCTGTCTCATGACCGTGTCGGAAATGGAGATGCTGGCGAAGGTCGAAGTACTCGCCGATCTCGAAGAGGAAGTTCGGGAATTGATGGTCGTGCACGAGGCGAAGCGCATCCTTTGGTTCCCGAGCGAGCTTCTCGCGCCGCCCCCCGAGACCGATCCCGGGCAGCATATCGCCGATCTGCGCGAGCGCACCCGCGGCATCAGCACCCCGCTACGCGTCGCCCTTGCCCTCAACCTGCTCACCGAAGAGGGACTACCGCACTTTCACCGGCTCCTCGCCGTCTACCTCGGAAGCACCAGCTTCTGGTCCAAGTGGACCAACCTCTGGACGG
>DATHJR010000486.1:0-2493 GCA_035286525.1 Gemmatimonadaceae bacterium
CGGCTCGCGCGTGAGCTTCTCGCGAAGCATGGCGATCGCCTTGATGACGCGCGAAAGATCAGCCGTGCGATTGAGCGGAACGCGCACCGTCCGACCCTGTCTCGCCAGCGCGGCGAGAATGGCCTGGCGGATCCACCAGACGGCGTACGAGATGAATTTCACGCCCTGGTCGGGGTCGAACTTCCGAGCGGCGGTCATCAGCCCGACATTGCCTTCGCCGATCAGATCGATGAGCGGCATGCCGCGATTCTGGTACTTCTTCGCGACCGACACGACGAAGCGAAGATTGCGCCGAACGAGTTCTTCCATCGCCTCGTGCTCGCCCACGCGAATTCGACGCGCGAGAACCTTCTCCCCGTCAGCAGTGAGAAGTGGGAAGCGACTGACCTCCGCGAAGTACTGGTCGAGAATGTCGCGATCGCTTTCCGCGGGACGAATTACTGTTGGTGCCGAGCGCTGCCGGTGCTTGGTCTGAGCCATGCCGCCCCCTTTTCGCGTTCCGTCGCGCGTCGCAGAAATGTTCTGTAAGATCGCGTGCGTTGCGGGAACGATTGTAAGGTTGCGTACTTAATGAGAAATAGATACAGGCAATTTTGTTATAATTTTCTCATTGGGTGCCTCTAGGGGCCATCGCGGTTCCCAGAGCCCGGAATCAGGCGCAGAGCGAACGCGACAATTACGAGGCCGATTCCGAGCAACATTAGGCTCCGGTTATCGGTCTTCGCTCCCCAGCCCCAGACGGCGATCGCGACGACGAGGATCGCGATCTTGATCCGGTCTATCGTTCTCATTGCTTCTCGGGGAGTGGAGCGAAGCGACGAATCCCCTCGCGGAAGGCCTGCGTCGACCGGGCCTCCACGTTGACGCGGGCCGCGAGCGCGATGCCGTCTTCCATGGACGTGCCGTCCAGCGCATAGAAGAGTCGTTTCGTCATTCGGAGCGCCTCCGGGGGTGTCGCAGCGAGCTCGGCGACCAGCTTCTCGATCGTTACATCAAAATCTGCAGCCGGAGCCACGCGACTCACCAGACCGAGCTCCAATGCCTCGCGCGCGCTCACCAGTCGTCCCGTCGCGACCAGCTCGAAGGCGCGCTTCTCTCCGATGAGCCGGCGGAGGAGCGCCATCACCATCGCTGGAACGAAGCCGACGCGCACCTCCGGATAACCGAAGCGCGCGTCCTCGTGCGCGATCACGAGATCGCAGGCGGTGGCGAGTCCTGCCCCGCCCGCGAGCGCGCGCCCGCGCACCGCGGCGACGACGACCTGCGGCATCTCGCGCATCACGCGAAAGACATCGCCGAGCGCCTCCGCGTCGAGGAGCTGCGTCTCCGCATCCGCGCCCAGCAAGGCGTTGAGGGCGCTCAGATCCGCGCCCGCGCAAAAATCCTCGCCGTCGGCCGAGAGCAGTACCACGAGCACGGAGCTGTCCGCGGCAAACTCACGCAGCGATTCGCGCAGCTCGCGCGCGGCCGCGAGATCGAGCGCGTTCTTCTTCTCGGGCCGCGCGAGCGTGATGCGGCCGATTCCACCTGTGCGCTCGACGCGGATTCGCATCACGCGCGATACTCCGGAAGACCGGCGGAGCGCGCTTCCGCGTCGGGAACGTCGATCACCATTCGCAGGGTCGCGGAGGAAAAGACCTTCGCCTGCGCATCGGTGCGCAGCGTGACCGTTCCGCCACCGCCGAGCGCCCCGTGCAGGAGGAAATTGAGGGCGAAGAGGTTGGGCAGCTCGAACCGCTCGACCGAGCCCTTGATCACATCCCGAAAATGCTCGGCAACGCGATCACGCGTCACGTAGCGCACGAGAATCGGATACCACTCGTCGCGCAGCGCGATCACACCGACGTTCGCGGTGTCGCCCTTGTCGCCCGAGCGCGCGTGCGCGATGTCGAGCAGCCGGACTCTCATGTGGTGAGAATGCTCACGTTCGTGGTGACGACTCGCTTGTCGACGAGCGCAGGCCAGTACGCCACGACTTCCTCGATTTTCGGCCGGCCGCCCGCATAGCCCGTGACGCCCGGGGGTCCCGTCAGCACGAGCGGCGCGATCTCGCGCGTGAAGCGCTCGATGGCCTTGCGATCGTTGCCGCGAACACCGATGCGGAGCTGCACTTCGGGCAGCTCGTCGGGAATCACCGCGAGTGGTCCGTGCGTCGCGGTCGCGCCGACGAACTCCGTGTAGATGAGATCGAAGGTGAGCCCGAGCTTCTCGAGTCGCGCGCGGATGATGCGGTCCGCTTCCTTCGCCTTCGCGAGCGCGTCCGGCCACGCATAGACGAGCGTCCCGACCGCCTTATAGCCGTCACGATACGCGATCGAGACCTTGAGCATGTCCGTCGGCGGCGTGCCGTGGACGCCGTACACGCGCACGCGATCCTTTCCGTCGTCCGCGATCTTGATGGTCGTGAAGTCCGCGATCACGTCCGGTGTGAAGTACTGCTTCGGATCGCCCATCTCGTACACGAGCTGCTCCGTCACGCCGTGCACATCGACG
>DATHJR010000487.1:0-6495 GCA_035286525.1 Gemmatimonadaceae bacterium
GCAGCGGGGCTCAAGATTCTCGAGGGCTATGGGCTCACTGAGACCTCTCCCGTCATCGCTGTGAACACTCCGAAGCGTCTCACGATCGGAACGGTGGGTGCGCCGATTCCCGGCGTGGAGGTGAAGATCGCCGCCGACGGCGAGATCCTCACGCGCGGACCGCACGTGATGAAGGGCTATTACAATCAGCCCGAGGCGACGGCCGCGGCGATCGATCCCGAGGGTTGGTTCTACACCGGGGACATCGGGACACTCGAGGACGGGCTGCTTCGCATCACCGATCGCAAAAAGGACATCATCGTCACCGCGGGAGGGAAGAACATCGCGCCGCAGCCGATCGAGAATCTGGTGAAGGCGAACAAGTACGTGGCGCAGGCGGTGATGATCGGCGACCGGCGGAAATTCCCGCTCATTTTGGTGGTGCCTAACTTCGAGCATCTCGACCGATGGGCGGGCTACAAGAAGATTGCGACCTCGGATCGTCGCAAGATGTTGGCGGAGCCGCTCGTCAGGGCCAAGATGGAGAAGGAGGTGCTGGGCGGTCTCGACAAGCTCGCGCACTACGAGCGGCCGAAGAAGGTCGTGCTGCTCGAGCAGGACTTCACGATCGACGGCGGAGAGCTCACGCCGACGCTCAAGGTCAAGCGTCGCACGGTCGATCGAAAGTTCCGCGCGCTCATCGACGCGGCGTACACGGCGGAAGAGTCGCGCGGCGGGGCCTGAGCTCAGCGCCGGACGCCGATCGGCACCGGGGCCGAGACGTTCGATGCAGCCGGGGCTGCGGCAACCCAGTGCCGCGCGTCGCGGGCGAGCTCGTGCAGCGAGTCGGGCAGTGGCTCGGAGGCAGGAGCGATGAGTCGCCCTCCCGGCGCGAGTGCGCGGGCGGCGCCCGCGAGGAGCGAGGGTGTCGCGTGCGCCGCATCGAGTGCGATGCCGCGCGCCGCGCCCGCGGCGAGTGGGAGCACGTCGCCGATGCGCGCGAGCGAGAGCGCGCCTCCGCTTCGCACCCCCGGCGCGTAGTCGAGCGCGAGCAGCTGCACGTTCTCGGTCATCTCGAGAATCTCGCTCGCCGCGGCGCTCCACTCCCCGGCAAGCACCACGATGCCACCGGGCTCGGTGAGCGCGAGCAGCGCGGCGGCGCGCAGGGCAAGTGCGTCATCGGCTGAGCCGGAGCGCGGTACATCCTCGATGCGCACCTCCGTCGATTCTCGCGCATCCCCGGTGAAGTCCGCCACGCCGTCGCGCACAGGATAGCGCGCTCCACACACGGGGCAACCGAGCTCACCGTGCACGATGTGCCGCGCCACCAGTTCGTCCGCGCGCGCCACGAGCCAGCTGTCCTCGTGCGTCCGCACGCACCGCAGCGAATCGACAAGCTCGAGAAAAATCGGCCCCTCCTACGACGCCGAAAGGCGGAGCTCGTCCACGTTCACGTTTGCGGGACGCATGGCGGCCCAGACTACGGCGTCGGCCACCGCGTCGGCCGTGAGCATCTTGTCGCGCGGCGGAACGCGGCCGTCCAGCGGAAACGTCACACCGTCCCAGATCGGCGTGTCCACGGCGCTCGGCGATACCAGCGTCGTGCGCACGCCTGTGCCCCTGGTCTCGGCGCGCAGCACCTCGTGCATCGCGCGGCCGCCGAACTTGGAGGCCGAGTAGGCGCCGTTGCCGGGGAAGATCGTGCGGTCGGCGATGGAGCCGAGCGTGATGACGTGCCCCCGCTTCTGCTCACGCCACGCGGGGAGAACCGCGCGCAACACATAAAATGGCGCGATGAGGTTGATCTGGATCGTGTGCTCGAACTCCTCTCCCGTGAGCGCGTGCAACGGCTTGGGATCGAAAATGCCGGCGTTGTTGACGAGCAGATCGGGCACATCACCGAACGCGTCGCGCACGACTCCAACGGCGCGCTCCACCTGGCTGGCATCGGACACGTCCGCCGCGGCAACGATCGTGGCGTTCCCCAGCTCCTTGGCGCGGGTCGCGAGCTCCTCCGCGCCGCGCGCGACGAGCGCCACGCGCACACCCTCGCGCACGAGCGCGCGCGCGATCGCGAATCCGATCCCTCGCGATCCGCCCGTGATCAGCGCGGTCTTCGGCCCCGCTGCGCTCGTCACCGGGAGAGCGAATGCCGCCCGTACGCGAGCGCAAGAAATTCCTCTCGCGTGCGCGCGTCGTTGCGGAAGATGCCGCGCACGGCCGAGGTGACCGTCTGGGAGTTCTGCTTCTGCACGCCGCGCATCATCATGCACAGGTGCATCGCCTCGATGAGGACGCCCACGCCCTTGGGCGCGAGGACGTCCTGCACCGCCTGTGCGACTTGCTCCGTGAGGCGCTCCTGCACCTGCAGCCGGCGCGCGAACATGTCGACGATGCGCGGGAGCTTGGAGAGGCCGACAATCTTGCCATCCGGGATGTACGCGATGTGCGCGCGGCCGAAGAACGGGAGCATGTGGTGCTCGCACAGCGAGTACAGCTCGATGTCGCGCACCATGACCATGCTGCTGTGCTCCTCGCTGAACACCGCGTCGCCCACGACGTCGCGCACGTCCATGTCGTAGCCGCGCGTGAGCCACGTCAGGGAGTTGGCGACGCGCTGCGGAGTCTTCTTGAGCCCTTCGCGATCGGGATCTTCGCCGATCAGCTCAAGCGTCCGGTGGATGACGCGCTCGAACTCGGGGTTGTGTGCGGGCGCGGGATCGAGATCGAGCCCCCAGTCGTCGGCGGGCGATTCGAGCGTGCGCGCGTCTACACGCGTGCGCGCCGACAGCGCGCGCGCCGGTCGATCGACGTCGCGCTTGTCGGCGCCGGGACCGCTGTTGAGTCGTCGGGATTTCTTGTCGGCCATGTCTTGCGTCGATCCTCCGAGTGAACGCGCTCCGCTCGAGCTTGAGTCCTGTTCGCGGCTCGTCTAGCTTGTCGCAACCCAATTCTCGCGTGCTCCGTGAAAGCTAAGCTGCTCTTGATCGTCAGCGGAACGCCAGCGGCGTGGACGGCGCTGTGGACCTTCCCGAGCATGCTTGCGAGTGCGTTCCTCGTGGCCTGGGCGGCCGAGGCCGCGCAATTCATCATCTCGCAGGGGCTTGCCCTCGCCATCCTCGCCTGGGTGCAGACGCTCCCCGAGTTCGCTGTGGAGGCCGTGATCGCGTGGGAAGCCGGCGGCGACGCCGCCCACTGTTTCGTCTCGAACCCGCCAGCGGGATGCCACTCGCACCTCGCGATCGCGAACTTCACCGGCGCGATCCGGCTGTTGGTCGGTCTCGCGTGGCCGATGATTTTTTTCGTCGCCGCCTTCTTCGGCCGCAGGACGCGCCCGTTTCTCGCGCCGATCGCGCTCGAGAACGAGCATGCGGTGGAGGTGCTGACCACCGTGCCGCCGCTCGCGTACTTCGGATGGATCTGGCACAAGGGCACGATCAACCTCCTGGATGCCGCCGTGCTCGTCGCGATGTATGCGGTTTATCTCGCGATACTCTGGCGCATGCCGCCGCGGCAGGAGGAGGAAGTAGCAGACGCGCCGCGCATCGCGCGCTGGGCCGCGACACGCCCGGGGCGACAGCGCGTGTTCGCGGTGGGCGGGTTGTTCACGATCGGCGCGGCGCTCATTTATTTCACGGCGCACCCGTTTCTCGTATCGATGCTCGCCATCGCAGGCACCGTGGGCGTCAGCCAGTTCGTGCTCGTGCAGTGGGTGGCTCCGTTTCTCAGCGAGTTCCCGGAAAAGGTGTCGGCGTTCCAGTGGGCGAGCCGCGTGCGCACGGCGCCGATGGCGCTCGTGAACATGGTGTCGAGCAACATCAATCAGTGGACCGTGCTCGCCGCGATGATCCCGATCGTGTTCTCGCTCTCGCGCGGCACGCCCTCGGCGCTTCCCTTCGATGGCGCGCAGCGCGACGAGATACTGCTCACGATCGTGCAGAGCGTCGTCGCGGTGCTCGTGCTGCTCGACATGAGCTTCCACTGGTGGGACGCGGCGCTGCTGTTCGTGCTCTGGCTCGCGCAGTTCATCGAGGCGAGCTGGCGAGACGAGATTACGATTCTCTACATGGCGTGGGCCGTGCTCCTGATCGCGAGCTGGATCTGGCGTCGCCCGACGGCTCCGGGAATTTTCTGGAAGCTGGTGCGGGGAAGGCCGATCGCCGAGCGAGTAGGGTAGAGGGTGCGCGGGATTCATGCATCAACTTCTCGAGATACGGATTCAACGGATCGAACGGAGAATAGAAACGGAAAAGTCATATTTTTTTCGGTCTCCGTCTTTTTCCGCTCACATCCGTTGAATCCGTATCAAGATTGTTGATACTCGCTGGCCGCGTGACCTTCCCCACTGGCGAAAAAAACGAGCCTCGCTGCTTGGGCGAGGCTCGAAGAAGAAGGAACGAAGAGGATTTTTGAAGCCCCGTCGAATGTATGAGGTCCTCACCACACTGTCCGCCTTCCCCGCACTGGGGCATGACGTGAATGTAGATTATCGAACCCACCCGAGAGACTTGTTGGCTCAAAAATTAAGTCTCTTCGCCCCCCATTGAATTAAAGTTATGGGCACGCAAACATCGAGTCAATCTGAATGAACGCACCGACCTGGCAACGACTGCTGTACGCGCTCGCCTATCCACTCTCCATTCTCATGCTCGTGGTCTGGGCGGTCGTCACCTTCGCATATGACGGGCCAGGATGGATCCACTTCTTCCTGTCGCTCGGCGTCTTCCTGTTGATCTGGCGAATCGTGGCTGGTGGAACGCAGGACTCGTGGCGCAAATATCTCTCAGGACGGTAGAAGCGCGCGCGTCGTAACCGTCTTTGCGGAGTACGTGACAGTTGAGAGGAGACGCGTGACGCCACCGTCGCGACGCGGGTCTACCAACGGAAGGCATCGTCCTCGAACGAAGGATTCCGTGCGCCCAACTCTCAGCTTTCTCGTGGCCCTCACCATCGTCGCCGGAGCGCTCGGATGCGGCGCCAGTTCCATGACTGACGTGCAGACGGTGGAGATGCGCCTGCGGGGCGCGTGGGCCGAGCCCTTCAGTGTTCCCGGCTCATCGCTGACCATGCTCCTCGCGACGCAGGATACTGTCGTGACCGGCACCGGAGCGTTCAGCGACGAGGCCGGACCCTCTGGTACGACGACCATCACGGGAACGGTCTCCGGCGCGACGATCAATCTGGACGTCACGTTCGACAACGATCACGTCATGCATTTTCGTGGGGCGCTCTCCGGGAACACGAAGCTGCTGGGCATCTGGTATTCGACGCCGGTGGGCGATCCGGTGAATATCGAATTCGACAAGGCGAATTAGGGACCACCGGCGCTCCTTCGCTCGAAGCGCGCCTTGACCTACCAATCGCAAGCCAGATATGAACGGGACGCTACGCGATTTCCCTTTGGGATGGTACAAGCGCAGACGGATGCGAGCGTACGAGAAGAATCCAAGCGATTGTGCGAGCGCACCCCCAGATTCCATTACTGGTTGGAAGCCGAAGAACCATGCTGTGCTGGGGCGCGCGTGGAGAAATCAAGACTCGAGACGATCGCACAACGGCACATCTGCTCGGCGGATGGCGCGACGTGGCGTGTGCGCGAAGCTCTCCAGGAATCCGAGCTTTCATGACCTCGCCGAGAGCGAAAAAAAAGCCGCCCGTCGACGTACAGCTTGACGCTGACGTCACGGTGAGAGTTCGGCACTCGCGACAGGTCCGGTTCGCCGATGTGGATGTCTACCATGTTTCGTTTGGCGATCACAGTGGCTTATACGAAATCGCCTGCCCCATCAGTCGAACGCTCATCGCCGCGGAAAAGGGAGATGTGGCTACATTCATCCTCCGCGAGATTGAGAAGTGCATGCGCACAGATACAACAGTTGACGACGCTCGATGGACTGCGATGTCGCCTCTAATCGAGTATGCGCTACGACTTGCGTGGCCATCGTAGCACGCGTCACGCCCCCGTCGCGGCGCAGAGCCCTTCACCGTTCCCGGCTCATCCCAGCGTTGGTCACTCGTGACATTCCGTGGCTGAGCCTGTAACGTATGGCTCGCGTGGTTGTCACCCAGTTCCGCGACGCGAATCACTACTCCTGCCAGAGAGGTTAACCTTGGACGCTCGGCCGATCAGCGCACTCGAGCTCGCGCAGCTTGCTTCCCCGATCGTGGCGTCCCTCATCGAGACGAGCGAGCAGAATCAGCATGTCGCCGCACAGGCGAGGGTGGTAGATACCGCTCTCGAGTTGGCGAAGAGGCTGTATCAGGCTGCAGGCGAGAAGACGGCAGGAGTGGCAGAAGTGGTAGCGGTTGCGCCTCCGACTCCCACAGCACGCGACTTGCACCTGGACGCGCTGCTCTTCCCGAATGGGAAATTGAAAGAGCGGAACATCGACAGCGCCGCCAAAAGAGACGACTCAACGAGTGGATCAGAAGTGTTCGGCGGCGAGCTCTGAGGCCGGCATGACTGAACACGAACTCGCATGACTACCACCGAGACGAAGCCGCGGCTGACATCCC
>DATHJR010000488.1:0-3268 GCA_035286525.1 Gemmatimonadaceae bacterium
GGACGAAGCGTGCGCTGCCGGCGCTCGAGGCCGGCGACGCGAGCGTCGTCACGCGGCTGCAGCTAATCGGGCTCGGCACCGACCTGCTGCGTGGCTTCGTGCTCACGGCGCTCGCCCTCGTGCTGCTCGTGCCGCTCACCGCCATCGCCGTCGCGAACGGCCATGGCGACTCGGCCACGATACGCGCGGTGCTCGTTGCCGTGGCCGCATCGATCGCCGGGAGCGCCGCCTGGAAGCTTTCGCACGGGTCGAAGCACGGTCCGTGGTTCTTCGTCGGAGGGCTCGCGCTCGGCTGCGCGATGCTGCTGCGCGCCTGATGGAGAACGCCACGGTGCGCCCGCTTCCGCCGTTTACCGCGAGCCTGATGTTCTTTCGCATGCTCGCCGTGCAGGCATCGTGGAACTACGAGACGATGCTCGGCACGGGCATCGGATTCTCGGTCGAGCCGGCGCTCCGTGCACTTCCCGGCGGCCGCGAGGGCAAGCCGTATCACGAGGCGCTCGCTCGCGAGACGCACTACTTCAACGCGCATCCGTATCTGGCCGCGGTCGCGGTCGGCGCACTCGCGCGTGTCGAGCTCGATGAGAGTCTTCCCGCTGCGCAGATCGAGCGCTTTCGCATCGCCCTTTGCGGGCCGCTCGGCAGCGTCGGCGACCGGCTCGTCTGGGCGGGATGGCTCCCCTTCACGGTGCTCGTCGCCCTGCTGTCGTACGGGCTCGGGGGCGGTCCGGCGATCGTGGTGCCGCTATTTCTCGTGCTCTACAACGTTGGGCATTTCGGCCTGCGCGCCTGGGGGCTTCACACCGGCTGGACACACGGCAAGCGCGTCGCAGGCTCGCTTGCGTCGCCGGTGCTGCGGCGGGGACCGGAATATCTCGCGCGCGCGGTGATGGGATTGTGCGGGCTCGCGCTTCCGCTCGCGGCCGCGCGAATTCTGGGCCGCTCACAAATGCCGCTCGCGGAGGTCGCGCGAAAGACGCTGCTCGGCACGCACGCACTCGTCTTTCTCCTTCTCGCGGTGGCGGCGATTCTGGGCGTGGCCCTCGTGAAGCTGCACGGCCGCATCGATGGTTGGCGCGTCGCCCTTCTGATCGTCGTCGTTCTTGCACTTCACTCGGTCGCCTCATGATCACGGAACGAACGGTCGAAATCGTGAACAAGAACGGTCTGCATGCGCGGCCCGCCGCCGAGATCGTGAAGCTCTCGGCGAAGTTCACGGCCGACATCACGATCGTGCGCGACGAACTCGAGGTGAACGGCAAGAGCATCATGGGCGTCATGATGCTCGCAGCGGAGTTCGGCTCGAACATACTTGTACGCGCGAATGGTCCGGACGCGGAGCAGGCGGTGAACGCCATCGCCGAGCTCGTCGCGGCCAAGTTCGGGGAGCGGTAGTGGATCGCCGCCTCGTCGGTATCTCCGCCTCGCCCGGCATCGTCGCCGGGCCCGTGTACGTGCTCCACTGGGAGGTTCCGGAGGTGCCACAGCGGATCGTGTCCGATGAGGAGATTCCGGAAGAGATCGAGCGCTTCAACCTGACGCTCGGGCGCGCGCGCGACCGGCTGGAGTACGTGCGCCGACACGCCGCGCATCACGCGGGCGAAGAGGAGGCGGGCATCTTCGAGGCGCAGATGCTGATCCTGCAGGACACCGACATGATCGGCCGCGTCGATGGACTCATCAGGCAAAACCTCGCCGCGGAGTCGGCATTCGAGATCACGATGCTCGACCTTCGGCACCACTTCGCCCGCCACGCGTCGCCGATGATGCGCGAGCGCGTGGGCGATCTGGCGGACGTGCAGATCCGGGTGCTGTCGCTGCTCCTCGGACTTCCCGATCACGATCCCGTCGACGTTCCCAAGGGCGCGAACGCGATCCTCGTCACGCACGACCTGACGCCGAGCCTCACGGTGCAGCTCGACCGCGAGGCGATCGCCGCGATCGCGACCGATGCGGGCACGCGCGTCTCGCACGTCGCCATTCTCGCGCGCTCGCTCGGCATCCCTGCGGTCGTCGGCCTGCGCGATGCGACGAGTCGCCTCCGCACGGGCGAAATGGCGATTCTCGACGGCGCCGCGGGAACGATCTCGGTCAACCCCACGGCCGAGGAGATTCTTCAGTTCAACGAGCGCTCGCGGCGCGAGGCCAGGCTCACCGAGGAGCTCGAGCTGCTACGCAGTGCCGAATCCGTGACGCTGGACGGACAGCGCCTCGTGCTGCGCGCCAACGTGGACTTTCCGGAGGAGGCCGACTTCGCCGTGCGTAGCGGCGCGGACGGCGTCGGGCTGATGCGCACGGAGTTCCTCGTCGTCGGCAGAACCACGATGCCGGATGAGGAGGAGCAGTTCCGCGCGTACAAGCGTGTCGCGGAGTCGTTCGGCGGCGCGCCCGTCGTCATCCGCACGTACGACATCGGCGGTGACAAGCTGCCGGTGGGCGGCCACCCCACCGAGGCAAATCCGTTTCTCGGCTGGCGCGCCATTCGGATGTGCCTCGACGAGCCGGAGATGTTCAAGGTTCAGCTTCGGGCCCTCATGCGCGCGGCGTCGTACGGCGATGTGCGCATCATGCTGCCGCTCGTCGTCTCACAGGATGAGGTGCGCCAGGCGCGAGCGCTGATCGCGGAGGGCTCCGCCGAGCTCGAGGCGCGCGGCGTCCCGCATCGCAGAAACATCCCCATCGGTGTCATGATCGAGACGCCGGCAGCGGCGGTGTCCGCGGACAGCTTCGTGGGCGACGCCTCCTTCTTCAGCATCGGCACCAACGACCTCACGCAGTACACGCTGGCGATCGATCGCGGGAACGCGAACCTCGCGCCGCGCTTCACGCCGCTGCATCCGGCGGTGCTGCGCCTGATTCAGCGAACCGTGCAGGTAGGCGACGCGAATCACATCGAGGTCACCGTGTGTGGCGAGATGGCCTCCCAGCCGCTTACCGCGTTCGCACTCATCGGGCTCGGGGTACGCAGCATGAGCGTGTCGCCGCGCTCGGTTACGCTGCTCAAGCGCCTCGTGCGCGGCACGACGGCTACGGTCGCCGCCGAGTGCGCGGAGAAGGCCATGGAGTCGCGAACGGCGGCCGCCTCCGAGGCGATCATCTTACGCGCCTTCAGGGAGACATTCGGCGAAGTCGCCGAGCTGCTCGACGGCTTGCCCGATTCCGTGTGAACGCGGTAAAATGCAAATCGATTGACTCGTTTCGCAGGCATCGATCGATGGTCTGCGTTGGCTCGCGCACGTTCCCTCGCCGCTTCCAATGAATAGCTTCG
>DATHJR010000489.1:0-5362 GCA_035286525.1 Gemmatimonadaceae bacterium
ATCCACTCGCAGTACTCGCGGCGTTGGCCGCGCGGGAACTTCCCGAATACGGCAGTGGCCTTCTTGTTCTTTGCGAGGGCGTGTGCGAGCTCCTTCGGCACTTTCGCCTCGGGCTTCGCCCCGGCTTTTGGGCGCTTCACGGTGACACCGGCATCGTTGAGCGACATCGCCGCCTTGATCCAGCCGTTGAACTGTTTCTTGCTCGGCAGCTCCTTCATGGACGTGATGCGGCCGAAGCTTCCGCGCGATTTGTCGCCGTTGGGCGGGATTCCGTCGATGAGGGAGGCTTTCCAGAAGATGAGTGCGCAGTGCTGCTTGAAGGCGGCGATCGCGCACATCATTTGCCCCTTGTAGTCGAAAAAGGGCGAGCCCCACTTGATGGTCTCTTGCACCTCGGGACAGGCCTCGCGCACCATCTCGCGCACGCGCGTGAGAATCGGCTTCGCGAAGTCCGCGGACTTGGCGATGTAGGCGTCGACGCGGGGATCTGTCGTAGGCATAATGCGAGCGCTCAGGGGTGGACGAGAACCGAGCCTTCACTTCGGGGAACGTATCGGCGATCGAGTCAAGGGTCAACAGAGATACCGAAACGCCCGGGGAGCGATCCTTGAATCAGTAGATCATGTCGCCCTTTTCTACCCCGAAAGGCGACGGCGGCGCGGAGACGCCGTTTACCGAGGTGCCGCCGTTGTGCATGGCCGCAAACCATGGCTGCATGCTTTGGGGGAATCCAAACGTCGGCTTCGTCAGCGCGTCGAGCCGGCCGAGCTCCTCGGCTGTGAGTTTGAGCTCGAGGGCCTTCAGGTTGTCTTCGAGCTGTGCGAGTCGTCGCGCGCCGATAATCGTCGAAGCCACGCCTGGCTGCGCCTGAACCCAGGCCAGCGCGACGCGCGCGACTGTGCTCTCGCGCGTTTTGGCGATGATGTCCAGCTCGTCCACAATCGCGTAGGTCTTCTCGGTGAGGAAGTTGTCAGTGATGAAGCCGCGATCTGCCTTGATCTGGCCGGCGTTGTGTCGCGTGTATTTGCCGCTGAGCATTCCGCTCTTGAGGGGCGACCACGGGGTAATGCCGAGGCCAAGCTCATGAGCCATGGGCACGAGCTCCTGTTCGACGGTCCGCTCGAGCAACGAGTACTCGATCTGCAACCCGATGAACGCGGACCAGCCACGGAAGCGCGCCGTGATGTTTGCCTCGACGATCTTCCACGCGGGTGTGTCGGAGACGCCGAGGTAGCGCACCTTGCCGGCGCGCACGAGATCCTCGAGCGCGGCCATCGTCTCTTCGATTGGCGTGTGCACGTCCCAGTTATGCAACCAGTACAGGTCGATGTAGTCCGTTTGCAGACGGCGTAGCGAGTTTTCGCACGCCGCAATGATCGACTTCCGGCCAGATCCGCCGCCGTTGGGATCCCCGGGGTACAGGTTGCCGCTGAACTTCGTGGCGATGACGAGCCGGTCACGCCGTGCGCTGTGGCGTCCCACGTGGTCGCCGATGATCTTTTCGGAATGACCTTTCGTGTAGAAGTTTGCGGTGTCGATGAAATTGCCGCCGAAGTCGATAAAGCGGTCGATGATCTGCTGAGACTCCTCGACGCTGGAGCCCCAGCCGAGGTCTTCACCGAAGGTCATCGCGCCGAGACAGAACGGGCTCACACGCAGCCCTGAACGGCCGAGGGTAACATAGTGATCGAGGGGCATGGTGTTCTCCGAGCTGGTATCATGGTACAGTTATGAGCTAGTTCCTATTTGGGATAGTTTATTATCGAACTAATACATTCGCAAGTGCCCATGCCAAGAATCGATGTCGGAAAGATTTGGTCCCTCAATTACCGGCTCTTGATGTCGGTGATCACCAGCGTCGCGCCTGACATTACCGAGCTCGGGCTGGAGACGAAGGAGCTGTTCGTGCTCGCCGAGGTGGACGCGCACCCGCACCCAGCGGAGCTGGCCGGCGTCCTCAGCATGCCGAAACCAAGCGTGACGATGTACGTCAAGCGGCTCGAAGCTTCAGGCTTTCTGCGTCGTGAAATCGATGGCGCGGATCTGC
Source organism: Gemmatimonadaceae bacterium (assembly GCA_035286525.1). GTDB lineage: Bacteria > Gemmatimonadota > Gemmatimonadetes > Gemmatimonadales > Gemmatimonadaceae > FEN-1250. The sequence continues at coordinate 2,048 of DATHJR010000489.1, forward strand.
GTCGCCACCGGCTCATCCTTACACCCGAGGGGCGCAAGACGATGGAGCGCGGGCTTGCACTCCTGTCGAAAGCGTTCGGTGCGCGGCTGGCACGGTTGAACTCAGCGCAGCAGTCGGAACTCGCGAAACTGCTCGAGAAGCTGAGCTGAGGCGCGCGCACGAACCAGCTTTGCGCCAACGAACGCGCATCTGATGACCGCCACTCACACACTGCACACGCGAATGCCCCGCTACCCGACCCTTCTCGTTCTCGCTCTCTTCACTGTCCCCGCCGCGCGCGGTCAGTCCACGCTCACCCCCGACCAGGCCGAGGCGCGCGCGATCTTTCAGCAGCTGATCGAGATCAAGACGTCGTACAAGGAGGGGAGCACCGCACCGGCCGCACACGCGATCGCCCAGCGCTTTCTCGATGCCGGATTCCCCGCCACCGACATCCACGTGCTCGGCCCCGCGGGCGATAAGGATTCGAATGTCGTCGTGCGCATGCAGGGGTCGTCGAAGATACTCAAGCCGATTCTCCTCATCGCCCATCTCGATGTCGTCGAGGCGCTCCGCTCTGACTGGTCGATCGATCCGTACAAGCTCACGGAGCGCGACGGCTTCTTCTACGGCCGCGGCACGAGCGACATCAAAGGCGGCGCGACGACGATTGCCGAGGCGCTGTTACGACTCAAGCGCGAGCACATCGTGCCCGAGCGCACGCTCATTCTCGCACTCACGGCCGGCGAGGAGGGCGGCGGCGGTTACGATGGCATTTCATGGCTGATTGACAACCATCGCGATCTCATCGACGCCGAGTGGTGCATCAATCCGGATGGTGGCGACCCTCTCATCAAGGATGGCAAGAAAATCGTACGCGCGGTGCAGGCGAGCGAGAAGCTCTTCCAGTCCTACTACCTCACGGTGACGAACAAGGGTGGTCACAGCTCGATGCCCACGCCGGACAACGCGATTGCGCGCCTTGCGCGTGCGATCGGCCGCGTGTCGCGCTTCCACTTCCCCGTTCATCTCAACGAGACCACGCGAGCCTACCTCGAACGCTCCGCCGCGCTTTCGGGCGGACAAGAGTCCGCGGACATGCGCGCCATCGCAAAGAACGAGCGCAACTCAGCTGCGGCGGTGCGGCTCTCCGTGTCGCCATTCTACAATGCGCAACTGCGGACGACCTGCGTGCCCACGATGCTCGAGGGCGGACATGCGCCGAATGCGCTGCCGCAGTCGGCGCGCGTACTCGTGAACTGTCGCATCCTGCCGGGGGAGACACCGGCGGAGGTGCGCGCGGTGCTGGTGCGAATCGTCGCCGATGACTCCGTCAAGGTGACGCCCATCGATTCTGGAAAGCCGGGCGTGGCATCACCGTTACTTCCGGCGGTCATGGCTCCGGTGGAGAGAGTGACGCAGCGACTCTGGCCAGGCGTCCCGGTGATTCCCCAGATGGAGACCGGCGCGACCGACGGCGCGCCACTGCGAGTTGCCGGGATTCCGACCTACGGCCTCAGCGGCATCCCCATCGATGTCGACGACGTGCGCGCGCACGGGCGCGACGAGCGTATTTTGGTCAAGGCCTTTTACGAGGGCGTCGAGTACATGTATCAGCTCGTGAAGGAGGTCGCGGTGGCGCCCACGAAATCCTGACGAGTGGTGGATTGCCCCCGAACAGCTACCGCTATTTGAGCTTGAAGAACGCCGTCAGCTTGGAGCCATCGAGCGTCGTCATCGTCACCTGGTAGCAGGTGCCCGGCGACTTTGGCGTCAACCAGTTCTGAATGAATTGCTGACCGGTGACATCGTAACGCAGGGTCGTTCCTCCCGTGGTGACGATCTCGATCTCATCCGTGGCAGAGGCGGTGCAGACGTACGGCGTCGCGCTGAACGCCTTCACCGCCGCGACATCCGTGCGCTCGTTGGTGTTCGCCTGCGTCGCCTGATAGATGTTGAACTTGAGCGGCACAGTCGAGCCACCCTTTACCGTGTTGTAGACCATGCCGCCGGTGCTCATGTCCACCGGCTGGTAGAAGCCGGCAAGAGTCCACGCCTGAATTGTCAACTGGCCCGGCACGAACGTGATCGCGTAGTTGGTCGAGAGCAGCCCTTGAGGCGCATTGCTGTAACTGCCCACCTGTATCGTTGCGCCCTGGCTGAAGCTCAACGTCCCACCAAGCACAGAGGGATTCTCCCCAAGCACGAAGGCCGAGTAGGTCACATCCGACGAGGTGAACGGATAGGGCAACCCGTCGAATACCTTTTGCTTGTTGAGTGCGGTCACCGTGAGCGGTGCTGGCGTCACGGTGAGCTTGCCGTTGACGAACGTGATCGAGTAGTTGGTCGAGGTGAGCCCGCTGGGCGAGATCGAGTACGGGCTTCCGATTACCGGGCTGGCGGCGCTCGCTGAGTTCGTGTAAGCGAGAGTGCCGCCCAACTTGGAAGGATCGTCGTTATTCACAAACGTTGCGTAGTGCACGCTGTTCGCTGGAAGGTCGGCTCCATACACCTTGCTCTTGTCGTCGGCCGTGATCGTGAGCGGCGCCGGCGTCACCGTCAGCTTGCCCGAGGCAAAGGTGATGTTGTAGTTGGCCGAGGTCGCTCCGCTCACCGTGATCGGATAGCCACTGGCCACGACCGGGCTGCTCATGAGCGCCGTCGTGGTGACCACCGCAGGGGTCGTGAGCGACGCATACGTGTCGCCGTTGACGAGTCCAACCGGGGTCGACGTCAGCGGCGGCAGCGCCGCTCCATACACCTTGCTCTTGTCGTCGGCCGTGATCGTGAGCGGCGCCGGGGTGATCGTGAGCGTGCCGTTCACGAACGTGATCTCGTAATTATCCGACGTCGCCCCGCTGGCGATGATCGGGTAGCCGCCGGCGCGAACCGGACTCGCCACCGTCCCCGTTGAGGTCAGCGACACCGGCGTCGTAAGTGAGGCATATGTGTCGCCATTCACGAACGTCGCGTAGTCGGCTGTGAACGTCGGAAGTGCCGCACCGTAGACCTTGGCTGCGTCCTTCGCCGTGATGGTGAGAGGCGCCTTGTCGATGAGCTGCTGCTGACTCGCGTCGGGCGCCTTGTTGTAGTCGTCGTTGCCCGCTTGCGATGCCGTAATCGTGCAGGTACCCGCTCCCTTGATCGTGAGCGTCACTCCATACACCGCGCAGGGTGCCGCCGTGGCGTACGTGACCGCAAGATTGGAGGTCGCCGTGGCGCCCAGCGTGAACGGCGCATCGCCGTACGTCTTCTTCACGAGTGGACTGAACGCGATCGTCTGGTCGGCCTTGAGGACGGTGAGTTGCACCGTCGTCGTTGGTACGCTGTTGTAGT
>DATHJR010000490.1:0-5374 GCA_035286525.1 Gemmatimonadaceae bacterium
TCGGTTCGAATGGCGGATGCCGTGATCACGGGCACCGAGGTGGAACACCTGGACCAGGTAGGCATACACGGACCCGTCGCGGCCTTCGCCCACGAGGTGTCGCACGGCTGGACGATGAACGCGACCGGCCCGGCGGCCAACATGCTGCGCGAGGGCTGGGCCACGTACGCCGAAGTGATGGCGATCGGCGCCGAACATGGACCGCAGGCGGAGAACGACTTCTGGAATCGGCTGCGCAACGGATACATGCTCGGCTCGGAGGGAAAACTCAGCATCCTGGGCAATCCTGACAACGGGGGCGTTCACTACTCGAAGGGGTCGTGGATCTTTCACATGTTCAACGCGTTGTTGGGCGACAGCGCATTCGATCGCGGCGTGCGCGCGTACGTGCAGCGACAAGCCGACGGCAAACCGGCCGGCTACCGCGAGCTCATCGCGTCGATGTCTCTTGCCGCGGGGCGCGACATGACCTCGTTCGCGCTGCCCTGGTTCACGCAGAAGGTCATTCCCGATGTGCGGGCGGAGGTTGTCGGTGATCGGGTGATCATTACGCAGGTGCAAGGCACGCCGCCGTTCGACCTTCCGCTCGATCTCGGCATTACCACAGCCTCCGGCGCAACGACGCGACGCACGTTGCACCTCACCGCGCGCGCGGACACTCTGCGAATTGTCGGCGCCGACCCTGTGACGGCCGTCCGCGTCGATCCCGACCATCGGCTGCTCCTGCGGCGGCATTGGGGCGAACGCGTACGCTTCGAGTTGCCGGTTGACAGCGCGAGAGGCGCCAAGACCGTCGCGCTGGTTGGCGACTTCTCGCTCGCCGCGGTGCCGGCGTCGCGCGATGGGGATCGCTGGGTCGTGGAGCTTCCGCTCAGCGATGGACGATACGTGTGGAGTTGGCAGCTCAATGGCAAGCCGCGCGCGCCAGGCGAGGGCGGCGACCCGGGCACGGAGGGCGTCCCCGACCTGACCGGAGTGCGCTACGTGAAACCCCTGCAACTCCTGCCTGACGCGTATCCCAAGTGAGATGACGATTCGATGACGGGCAAACTTTTCTCTCTCGTGGCGACTCTGGTATTCGCGGCCGGTATCCTTCCGACCGACGTGCCGGCCCAGCAAGCATCGGGAGCCGCTCCGTGGCCCGACACCGCATGGCGCCAGGTCGGGCCGGCGTCCATCGGCGGTCGCGTCAGCGATATCGAGGCGGTCGCCGACGACCCGCGCATCATCTTCGTCGGCTCGGCGAGCGGTGGTGTGTTTCGCAGCGTGAACAACGGTGTCTCCTGGCAGCCGGTGTTCGACGCCGATGGAACGGCGCTGTCGATTGGCGACATCGCCATCGCACCCAGCGACCGCAATGTCGTCTGGGTGGGCACCGGCGAGGCGAACAACCGCCAGACGTCGACGTGGGGTGACGGCGTGTATCGCTCACTCGACGGAGGAAATACGTGGCGGAACATGGGGCTTCGCGAAACGCAGAGCATTGGTCGCGTGGTCATCGATCCGCACCATCCGGAGATCGTCTTCGTGGCCGCGGCGGGCCATCTGTTCGGACCCAACGAGCAGCGCGGACTGTATCGCACCCGCAATGGCGGTACGACGTGGCAAAAAGTACTTGGCGTCGATGTGAACACGGGCGTGATCGATGTCGCGCTCGCGGGCGACGGCCGGACGCTTTTCGCCGCGACGTACGAGCGACGCCGCAGGGCTTTCGGCTTCGTTGGCGGCGGGCCGCAGAGCGGAATCTGGCGTTCGCTGGATGGTGGCGATACCTGGACGCGCCTGTCGAAGGGACTGCCCACCGGGAACACTGGTCGCATCGGTCTCGCCATCGCGAGTAGCAACCCCGACATCGTCTACGCGGTGGTCGAGAATCGCGACGGCGGCGTGTTCCGCACCACGGATGGCGGCGCGAGCTGGACGCGCCAAAACCACATCAACGAGCGCGCGGCCTACTACGGACGGATTGCCGTCGATCCGTCGAACCCCGACCGGGTGTGGCTACCGCTTACGACGCTGCATCGGTCGATCGACGGTGGGAAGACGTTCACCGAGGATTCTCTCAATGTGCACGTGCATCCCGACAACCACGCGCTCTGGATCGATCCCCATCAGCCCGAACACATGATGCTCGGGAACGACGGCGGCGTGTTCTTTACGTACGATGGCGCGCGGCACTGGGACTACGAGAACAACCTCCCGATCGGTCAACTCTACGGCATCGCCATCGATGCGCAGGATCCATATCGGATCTTCGGTGGCTTTCAGGATCTGGGCACGTTCATGTTCACGAGTGGCACACACTCGCGCGGCGCGTTGACTGACGATCAGGCCACCTTCCTCGAGTACGGCGATGGATTCCAGGTCGCGGTCGATCCGACGAATCCGCGCCTGCTCTACGCCAACTCGCAGAATGGGCGCGGCTACGTGGACGATCTCGAAACGCGGGAAGCGCATCGCATCACGCCATTCTCTACAGACTCGACGCAGCGTTATCGCTTCAATTGGAACACCGCCATGCTGGTGTCTCCGAACGATCCACACGTGTACTTCTACGGCGCGAACAAGCTCCTCAAGACCACCGACCACGGCAACACGTGGCAGGAGATCAGCCCGGATCTCACGAAAAATCAACCGGACTGGAAGAAGGCCAGTCTCGGCGCCGGAATCCCGCTGCGAGACAGCACGACCCCCTCACGCGACGATGGCGTCGGACAGTTCGGCAACATCACCAGCATCAGCGAGTCGCCGAGACACGCGGGATCGCTGTTCGTGGGCACCGATGACGGCAACGTGCAGATGTCGACCGATGCCGGCGCGCACTGGACGAACATCACTCCGCGCTTTCATCTGAAGGCGCCGGCGTGGGTGAGCGCCGTCGTCGCGTCTCGCTTCGACGCCAAGACCGCGTACGTGACCTTCGACGGTCATCGGGATGACGACATGACTCCCTACATCTTCAAGACCACCGATGGCGGAGGAACGTGGGTCTCCATCGCCGGTGATCTTCCGCCAGGCACCGTGGTGAGGACACTCGTCGAAGATCCGCGGAACCCGGCGCTGCTGTTCGCCGGCACCGAGTTCGGCCTGTACTGGTCGCTCGACGGCGGGCGTCATTGGCGATTCCCCGGCGGCAGCCTGCCCCGCGTGATGGTGGACTGCATCATCGTCAACGATCGGAACAACGATCTGATACTCGGCACGTACGGTCGCGGCGTCATCATTTTGGACGACATCGCCGCGCTCGAAGCCGGCAACACTCCAGCATCCGCGTCGGTGCGCCTCTTCCCCATGCGCGCGGCCACGGAAGTGTATCAGTGGCGCGATCAGCCGTTCGTTGGCGCCCGTCCCTTCCCCGCGCCGAACGCTCCGGTCGGCGCGCTCATCACGTATTCGCTCGGCGATGTGGCGAAAAGCGACACCGCCGCCGCAGTGCGCATCGTGGTCACCGCAAAAGATGGCGAGACGGTGCGCGAGCTGGTTGGCCCCGCAACTGCCGGGCTGCACCGCGTTCGCTGGGATCTGCATTCGGAGTTTCCGTTCGTTCCGTCGGCGGCCGATTCGGGATACTACGGTGCGCCGGTCGCGCCGTACGTGCCGCCCGGCGAGTACACGGTGACGATATCCGCTCGAGGGACATCCGCGTCGCAGACGGCGCAAGTGCGCTCGAATCCCTCGGCGCTCAGCACGCCCGACGCTCCCGCTGCCCGCCAACGATTCATTGTGAGGGTCGATTCTCTCAGTCGCGTGTTCCGCGACGGCAAGCGCGCGCTGGCGGAGCTCGACACCGAGTTTACGAGCATGCGGCCACTGCTCGAGCGTCCGCCAAGGTCGCCCGCAACCGACAGTGCGACGAAGCGTGTGGAGAAGCAGCTGCGCGGGCTGCACGAGTCGTTCGTCGAAGAGTACGGCGCTCCGATCGGTAACGCGTTCGACTTGCTGGGCGGAATCGAGGGCTCCTCCACTGCACCCACGCAAGCGGAAGAGCGCATGCTCGATGTCTCCGCCGCACAACTGCGCGACATGGTCGCGAAGCTGAACGATGTCATTTCGACATCGATGCCCCAATTGCAACTCATACTCAAGCAACAGGCGCCACGCGCCATCACGCCGGTGAAATTCACGCAATGAAGCAGCGCACCTCCAACAGACTCATCGTCCTGCTCGCATGCGCTGCCGTCAATGGGGCGCCGTCCCTCTACGCACAGGCAAGCGGCCCACGCTTCGAGATTTCGTTTCCGGCCGCCGTGCACCGCGAGCCGATCACCGGACGCGTATACCTCTTCATCGCGCATGACAGCGCACCCGAACCGCGATTCCAGGGTGGCGCGCTCGGCGCCAACAGCCCGTTCTTCGCCGTGGACGTCGACCAGCTCCATCCCGGGGCGAGCGTGGGAGTCGACCGCTCCACGCCTGGCTTTCCGATCGCATCACTGCGTGACATTCCCGCGGGCGACTACTACGTGCAGGCGGTGCTGAACGTCTACACGCAGGTGCATCGCGCGGATGGTCATGCGATCTGGGTTCACATGGACCAGTGGGAAGGACAGCAGTTCTCGAGCTCGCCCGGCAATCTCGTGAGCGCCATCTCGCACGTGCACCTCGACCCGCATTCGGCTCGCGCGATCCGCATCGCGCTGAACACGGTGATCCCGCCCGTAGAGGTGCCCGCGGACACCAAATGGATCAAGCACGTCAAGATTCAGAGCGCCCTCCTCACGAAGTTCTGGGGACACCCCATGTACCTCGGCGCCGTCGTGCTGCTGCCGCGCGGATACGACGACCATCCGAATGTGCGATACCCGGTGGACTACGAACAGGACCACTTCAGCCTCGCTCCTCCGTATCACTTTCAGGCGGAGCCGGTCACGCCGGTGGACTCGAACGTGGTCGGTCACCGGGCGTGGGTGGTGAACATGCGGCGAGGCGAGGGATATCGCCTCTACCAGGATTGGACCTCCGACGATTTCCCGCGAATGCTCATGGTGACGTTCCTGCATCCGACGCCCTACTTCGATGACTCGTACGCCGTGAACTCCGCGAACGACGGCCCGTACGGGGACGCGATCATGACGGAGCTCGTTCCGTACATCGAGTCGCACTTCCGCATCATCAGCGCACCGTACGCGCGCGTGCTATCCGGAGGCTCGACAGGCGGATGGGAGTCGCTCGCGTTACAGCTCCAGCATCCCGAATTTTTCGGCGGCGCGTGGGTCTACTATCCCGACCCGATCGATTTCCGTCGTTGGGCGCTGATTGACATCTACAACGATGACAACGCGTTTCACCCGCCCGGTGCCCAGTGGCTGGTTCCCGAGCGTCCGATGTTTCGGAGCACCGAAGGACAGGTAATGCTCACCGAGCGGCAGCAAGG
>DATHJR010000491.1:0-2840 GCA_035286525.1 Gemmatimonadaceae bacterium
GGTTCGGCAAGGCTGGTGACGAGCTGCTCGGCCATGCGAAGCTCCTGCGGACGCACGAGGCTGGAGTTGGGCAGGTTGAGCGACTCGGTGTCGATGAGCTCATTGGCGAAGCGCATGATCTCGAGGATGAGCGCATTGCCGACGACCTTGATGCCGGCGAGGTGCTGCTTCTGTCGCATGATGATCTTGCCGATGCCGACGGTACCGGTAGTGCTAATGGCTTCGCGAAGGAGCGCGTACGCTTTCTCTCCGCCCTTGGATGGGACCAGGAAATACGGTGTTTCGAAATGGCGCGGATCGATCTCGTCCTCCTTCACGAAGTCGACGATCTCGAGCGTCTTCGAGGATTCGACCGCTGCGGTCTTGAAGTCTTCGTCGGTGAGGGTGACGTACTTTCCCTTCGCGTATTCGTAACCTTTGACGATCTCACCCCAGGGAACCGGATCGCCGGTGGTGGAGGAGACGCGCTCGTACTTGATCGGCGCGAGGTCGTCTTCGTGGAGCATGCGGAAGCTGATGTGATCGCCCTGAATTGCCGGGCGCACCTCGACGGGAATGTTGACGAGACCGAACGACAGCGAGCCCTTCCAGATGGAGGCCATCGTGAACTCCTGGTGGGTCGAGCGGGTACGCGGCAGGAAGTGGACGAAAGGCAAGTCCGGTGCCGATCGAGGATTCGAGCAGGCGACGAGTGTAGGCAAAAAAAAGAGCCCCGGCAATGCCGAGGCTCTTTTTGACTGGTGCTTGGAGCTCAGACCTTTTGAACGTCGGCGGCCTGAGGACCCTTCTGTCCCTGAACTATTTCGAACTCGACTTGGTCGCCTTCGGCGAGGGATTTGAATCCGTTGCCGGTGATGGCGCTGAAGTGGACGAAAACATCGGGGCCGCCCTCACGGGAGATGAAACCGAATCCTTTCGCGTCGTTGAACCACTTCACGGTGCCGGTGATGCGTGCCATGGTACCTTACCCTCTCCCCAGTGGGGCTAGAACGGTTGTACTAATCGCTCGATCTGCAGCCGAAACATTTGCATCGAGAAGATCGAGGGATCTAGAATGTATCGAAATCTAAACAAATGATTCCGATGGTAACTAGATCATATCTCATAATTTGGGCCAAGCCCACGAGTTGCTGAGTAGAACCGTCGTGGAACGTGAGCGTGTGGGCTGGCGGGCTCAGGCAGCGCCGGCGATGTAGCGAGCGATGCGGCCGCAACTCGAACAGCGGAGCGTGACGTGGGAGCGGGGGATGGGGGGCACCTGATCCGGGTCGCGAAGTATTCGCCCGGAGCACGACGGGCAGCTGAGAGGCGAGCCGGTGCGATCGTTCGCGATGAGCTGCAGCGCTTGCGCTGGATTGTACGTGGCCGGACGTGGCTTTCGCATGAATCCCTCCAAAGTCTCAACGGGTCTCCTTTTCAGGAGACGATCGAATGCCCTTTCCCGCACGGCTGCACACAGCCGTTACGGGAAAGAACGTCACAGACACACGGAACGTTGGGGTTGGTGATCGCACTGGCTGCCTCGCTGACCGCCTGCGGACCCCGCACCCACTTTCCGACGCTGTCCCCAAATCTCCCCAATTCCCTCGCGCCAAGTGACTCCGCAGCGATGCTCGCGAGGGATTTAGCGCCTATCCTATACCTCCAACGGGACGAATCGTTCCCGCTGGAGCGAACGGTCGCCGTTCTCCACCCCTCGCGCCGCGTAATCGCCTACTACCTGACCTACCGCCACGACCTGGCGGCCCGCTGGTCGCCGTTCTCTCAGGGACCCGATGAGGAAGAAATCTGGGTGGGCTACGACGCGACCCTGGCACCGACCGATCTGTGGACGTACTGGCACGGGGACATCCTTCATGCTAACTGGCGTGGCAAGGGGGAGCTGGGAGTCGACGTGCAGTGGGGTAAGCACGGATCGCTCCCGCGCGGCATGGCTCCCTCGACGCTCCCACGCGACAAGTCGCTCGAGATCTTCTACGCGATGACGTACGACTTTCCCGATCTCTGGTTCGGCCGGCTTTCGAGCCCGGGGCCGCTCTGCTTTTGCCACGGCTTCGCGCGATATCAGGAATTCACTCGCCCAATCGTGCTGGGCGCGCGGCTCACGGCCATCGGGCGAACGGCGGATCCCGACGCGCTGCTCACGGCCGTCTTCGGACGTCGCTACGCACACAAGCCATACTGGCCCTGGGAGAAGCGCCGCCACCGGCACCGGCCCGCATCGCCTTCCGTGGGCGGCGATCGCGCGCTTCTCGCGCGGCCGTGACCATCGATTCAACTTCCGGCGCTTCCCACGCGTATTGACCTCGTGACGCCTGCGACCGTGCTCCTGAAAGCATCTTGAATTCAAGACAATTGCGCGCCGCCCTCGTGGCCCTGCTCGTTGCCGCGGCGGGATGCCGAAGCGCGACGCCGCGATCCGCGGGTGCCGAGTCGCCTGCGGGCCGCGCGCGCACCGTGGTCGTGCTCGGCTTCGACGGCTTCGCGCGCCGCTATCTCGACACCGACTCGGCGCCCGCGCTGCACGCGCTCGCGCGCACCGGCGTCGCCGCGCACGGAATGATTCCCAGCTTCCCAACCATCACCTTCCCGAACTTCTACGCGCTCGCCACCGGCCTCTATCCCGATCATTCCGGCATCGTCAACAATCGATTCTTCGATCCTGCGTTCGACAGCGCGTTCGAGTACAAGAAGGCCGTCGCTCACGAGGCGTATTGGTGGGGCGGCGAGCCAATCTGGGTGACGGCGACGAAGCAGGGCGCGCCCGCCGCGACGATGTTCTGGGTGGGATCGGACGCCGCGGTTTCCGGTGTGCGCCCCGAGCTCTGGCACTCGTACGA
>DATHJR010000492.1:0-15010 GCA_035286525.1 Gemmatimonadaceae bacterium
GCCGCCAGAATCCGTGTCAGCGTTGCGCCCTTGTCTGCAGTAAGTGAAACGGCAAGCTCCACCGCCAGTAGTCCGAAGAGCGTCGTGAACTTGATGATCGGGTTGAGCGCGACCGACGACGTGTCCTTGAACGGATCGCCCACCGTATCGCCGACGACCGTCGCGGCGTGAAGCTCGGTTCCCTTCTGCTTGAGCTCGACCTCGACGATTTTCTTTGCGTTGTCCCACGCGCCGCCGGCGTTCGCCATGAACACCGCCTGGTATAGCCCGAACAGCGCGATCGACACGAGATATCCGATGAAGAAGTACGGCTCGACGAACGCGAAGGCGAGCGTCGCGAAGAACACGCAGATGAAGATGTTGAGCATCCCCTTCTGCGCGTACTTCGTGCAGATCTCGACCACGGCCTTGCTGTCCTCCACCGATGCCTTGGTCGCGCCCTCGAGCTTGATGTTCGCCTTGATGTACTTCACGGCGCGGTAGGCACCCGTGGTCACCGCCTGAATCGACGCCCCGCAGAACCAGTAGATCATCGATCCACCCGTGATGAGCCCGAGCAGAAACGGCGGGTGCAGCAGCGAGAGGTTCCCGATCAGCTCCGGCTTCAGCCCATCCGTGAGCGCCACGATGATCGAGAAGATCATCGTCGTCGCGCCGACCACCGCCGTGCCGATGAGTACCGGCTTCGCCGTCGCCTTGAACGTGTTGCCGGCGCCGTCGTTTTCCTCGAGCAGATGCTTGGCGCGCTCGAAGTTCACCTTGAATCCGTACTTCGTCTCGAGCTCCTGCTCGATGTTCGGCAGCTGCTCGATCGTCGAAAGCTCGAACACCGACTGCGCGTTGTCCGTCACGGGACCGTACGAGTCGACGGCGATCGTGACCGGACCCATGCCGAGGAATCCGAAGGCGACGAGGCCGAACGCGAACACGGCGGGCGCGAGCATGAGCCCTCCAGCCGTCGCCTCACCGGGCGTGATCGCGGGGATGCCCATGCTCACGTAGTAGCCCGCGGCCATGAGCCCCATGATCGTCATACCCAGCCAGTAGGCGCTGAAATTTCCGGCGACGAGCCCCGAAAGGATGTTGAGCGACGCGCCACCCTCCCTCGACGACGTCACGACTTCTTTCACGTGCCGTGATGAGGTCGAGGTGAACACTTTCACCAGCTCCGGAATGATCGCGCCCGCGAGCGTGCCGCAGGTGATCACGGTCGAGAGCTTCCACCACAGCGTGCCATCGCCGAGGTTCGGGATGATCATCTTGGAGACCGTATACGTGAACGCCACCGAGATTATCGACGTCAGCCAGACCAGCGTGGTGAGCGGCGTCTCGTAATTCATGACGTCCGCATCGGCGAAGCGCGCCTTCGCGATAGCGCCGTTGATCAGATAGGAAACGCCGCTCGCGATGATCATCACGATACGCATCACGAAGATCCAGACGAGGAGCTGGACCTGCACCGAAGTGTCGGGCACCGCGAGCAGGATGAATGCGATGAGCGCGACTCCCGTGACGCCGTACGTCTCGAAACCATCGGCGCTCGGACCCACCGAGTCGCCCGCATTGTCACCCGTGCAGTCCGCGATGACGCCGGGATTGCGCGCGTCGTCCTCCTTGATGTTGAATACGATCTTCATCAGGTCGGAGCCGATGTCGGCGATCTTCGTGAAGATGCCGCCGGCGATTCTAAGCGCCGACGCGCCGAGCGATTCACCGATCGCGAACCCGATGAAGCACTGGCCCGCGTAGTCGCCCGGAATGAAGAGCAGAATGCACAGCATCATGAAGAGCTCGATGCTGATCAGCAGCATGCCGATGCTCATTCCCGCGCTGAGCGGAATCGCGTAGCAGGGATACGGCTTGCCGCGAAGGCTGGCGAACGCCGTGCGCGAGTTCGCGAACGTGTTGACGCGAATGCCGAACCACGCAACGCCATAGCTGCCGGCGATGCCAAGGAGGCTGAACGCGAGGATGATCGCGACGCGCACCGGAGCGAAGCTCAGCAGGTAGCCGAAGTAGAGCACGATGACGAGGCCGATGAAGACCTCGAGCAGCAGGATGAACTTCCCCTGCGTCGTGAGATAGGTCTTGCACGTCTCGTAGATTAGCTCGGAGACTTCCAGCATCGACTCGTGCACCGGCATCGACTTGAGCTTCGAATAGATCACGACGCCGAAGGCCAGGCCGAACGCGCAGATGAGCAGCCCCCAGAGGAGCAGCTTGTCGCCCGGGATGCCGTTGAGGAAGGTGACCTGTGACAGATCCGGCACCTTGAGATTCGCCTCGCCGCCGACCTCGGGACTGTTCTGCGCCAGCACGCGCAGCGCGGTGAGCGGAAGGGCCAGTATCGCAAGCAGGATCGCCGGCCAGCGCGAGAGGATGCGTGTGAGCGAGTGGTGCATAGTGTTCATCAGTGAAGGTCTCCAGAGAGGTACAGAAGCCGCGGCGCGAGTGACAGCGAGCGGGACGAGCGACCAGCGAACGCGCCCGGTTGCACAGTGGGGCATGCCTACACGGCCTCCACACGGCGCCAGAGCGCGTACACCGGAATGCCGATTAGCACGATCACGAGGCCGGAAAACGCCTGCGTGCGCGTCTGTGGCGCGAGAAGCAGGATGATAGCCACCGAGCCGGCCAGCAGCACGTAGAGTGCGGGCAACAGCGGATAGCCCACGGCGCGATAGGGGCGCTCGATCTCGGGATGTTTGTTCCGCAGGATGAACAACCCGATTGTGGTGAGCACATAGAAGAGCAGCGCCGCGAAGATCACGTAGTCGAGCAGCTGTCCGTATGTGCCGGTCAGGCAGAGCAGCGACACCCACACCGACTGCACGATGAGCGCGAACGAGGGAACCGCCTTCGCGTTGAGCGTCCCGGCCCGAAGGAAGAACAGCCGGTCGCGAGCCATCGCGAAATACACGCGAGCGCCGGACAGAATCAGTCCGTTGTTGCAGCCGAACGTCGAGATCAGGATCGCGATCGCCATGAAAGTCGCGCCGCTCGCGCCGAACATCTGTTCCACCGCCGCGGTGGCCACGCGATCCTGCGTCGCGTGCGCGATGCCGCGCGCCAGCACCGTCGCGCCGTCCGCGGCGCCCTGCAGGGGAAGCACCTGCAGATACGAGACGTTCGCAAGGATGTACAGCAGGCTCACCAGCCCCGTCCCGAACACCAGCGCCAGCGGCAAATTCCGCCGCGGATTCTGCACCTCGGCCGCGGCGAAGGTGACGTTGTTCCACGCGTCGCTCGAGAAGAGCGAGCCCACCATCGCCGCGCCGGCGGCGAGCACGAAGGCGCCCGTGATCGATGGCCCTGCCGCGAACGCCGCTCCGAAATTCGCCGCGAGCGCCGAGCTGTTTCGACCGATCGTGAAGCCCAGGATGATGAGAATCGCGAGGGCACCGGTCTTCACGATGGTCAACGTCGTCTGCACGAGCTTCCCCTCGCGCACGCCACGCAGGTTCACCCACGTCAGAAACCACACCGTAGCGAGCCCCACGAGTCGCTGCGGCGTGAGGCCGATCTGGATCGCAGTCGCGGAATCCGAGCAGCCCATCGCGCGGATGCACACATCGGCCTGCGGAAACCAGGAGTAGCGGTCGGGGCTGATCGACGGCCAGAGCACGCCCGCGAAACGCCCGAACGCAACCGCGACGGCGGCGATGGTGCCCGTCTGGATGACAAGAAAAAGGGTCCACCCGTAGAGAAAACCCATGAGAGGACCCATCGACTCGCGGAGGAAGACGTACTGTCCGCCGGCTCGGGGATACATCGCGGCGAGCTCGCCATACGCGAGCGCGCCGAGCAGCGTAATGAGTCCGGTGAGTCCCCAGATGATCAGAAGCCACATCGGCGACTCGACCGCGCGCGCGATGCTGGCCGACACGATGAAGATGCCTGAGCCGATCATGGAACCGGCGACGAGCATCGTCGCATCGGTCAGGGTCATGGCCCTGACGAATTCGGTCGGAGACCGCGTACCATCGCGCTCGACGTTCCCAGCGGTCATCTACTTCCTCGATCGATGCGGATTAGGCGCAGGAAGGGCCGCCGGGCGAGACGGAGAGCTGCGGACTCGCGGCGTGCAGTAAATCGGGGGGAAAGTAACGGCTCAGTCAGCAGATGCGCTAGGTCGCGCGTGCGGCGAAACCGGGCTAGAGACCAAGCGGAACGTCGATGCCGGCAGCAACAGGAGTTCCATCCGCGCGATGCGCCGGGCGCCACTTGAACTGCATGAAGCGATCGCGGAGCCTGCGATCGTAGCGCGAGTCGCCGGTGTCGACGTCGACGCGAGAGACGCGTCCCGTCTCGTCAATCTCGAAGTGCACCATGAATGTCTTTCCGCGCAGCGCGCCCGGCACGGGGAGCTCTGGAATCAGCAGTAGCTCCGCTGTCGGAGGAAAGATGTCTCCCTCCCCTCCACCGTGCCCGGGTCCAACTCCCGAGCCGCGCCCGGGCCCCGCTCCGGTGCCAGTGCCTCCGCCGGTTCCAGGGCCGGCCCCCGGTCCGCCGGCGAGGCCGGCGCCATTCCCCGGCCCCGGCGCGGGGCCGGTCGCCACGGTTACCGGAGTTGTGTCTGGCTTCGTTGGCGGTGCCTCCGCGGTTGGCGGCGGGACGACCGCTGGCGGCACGACCTCCGGCCTGGGCGGCGGAATCGGCGTGGGTACCGGCGGCACGAGTGCGTTCGGCTTGGGCGGCACAACGGGTGGCGGCGGAGGCGGAGGCGCGACGTGCACGTAGCGCAGGTCCTCGCGAACGTAGGGCTCGCGAGCCCCGCCTCTGCTCCCCCCACCGCCGCCGCCCGCTGGGCCGAAACCGCCCGCGCCCCTCGTTGCGTCCTCCGCATCGTGAACGATGAGCAACGGTACGATCATCAGCGCGAGGAGAAGCAGGTGCAGCGCGACCGAGATCGCACCCGCCCACCTGGAGTCCCGCCGAGCGGGAACTCCAACCGGCGGACGATACGGCGGACGCGCAACGGGCAGGTCGCTCCGAGCCTCGTACGGTGACATATCGATGATGACCTCTGGCTACCACAAAAAATAACGCGACGGACGCACCGAGAGATGCGTCCGTCGCGAGTTCCTGCCACAACGGTGTTACAAGCTCGGCGCTACTTTGCCACGTCTTTCGGCGGAATTCCGATGACCTTCACGCCCGCCCCGCGCGCCTGGTCCATTCCAAAGATCACGTCCTGATACTTCACCTTTGGATCACCCTTGACGAAGATGATCTTGTCCGGGCGTGGTCCGTAGATCTCCTTGAGGCGCGCAGCGAGCTTCTCCTTCGGCACCGCCTCGCTGTTGATCTTGTACGCGCCGCCCGGTAGCACCTGGAGCACGATCTGATCGGGAGGCGTCTGAGTCGCGTTCGGCTGAGGCGTCGGATCCGGAAGCTGCAGATCGATCGCCTTCCGCATCATCGGCACAGCCATGATGAAGATGATCAGCAGCACCAGCAACACGTCGATCATCGGCGTGACGTTGATGTCGTTCGACAGCCCGGTGCTCCCGCCAGTCGTAATCGCCATGCAATTCTCCTACGGCTTCTTGCCAGTTTTGAGTATATCGCCAGCGACTGTCGATTCGGTCCCCGGCTGCTGATCCGAGATCGCGCCGAGCACGCGGACTCCGTTGTGCGCGGCGATGTCGATCGCGTCAAGCACTTTGGAATAGTCGAGATTCTTGTCCGCCTTCAGGTACAGAATTTTGTCCGTGGTGCGTGTGTCGTAGATCTTCTTGAGCTGATCCGCCAGCGTCTCGTTCTTGATCGCCCGCTTGTTCAAGTAGTACTGGCCGAATGCGTCGATCCCGAGCACCTGATCTTCGTTGTCTTCAGGGTGCGACTTGAGATTGATACCCACCGGCGGCTGCGCCTGAAAGCCGGCGTTGATGAGCGGCGTCACGATCATGAAAATGATCAGGAGCACGAGCATGACGTCGATCATCGGTGTGACATTGGGGGACGACGCGACACCGCCGCCTGCCCCCGAGGTTGTCATGGCCATGAGCTATCTCCTCTAAGTGGCCGCGGTTACTGCGAGATGGGGCCCGTGCCGCCCGTGGTGTTGAACTCACGGGTAAAGCGTGAACGGCCGAACTCACCAGCAACGCCCTTGATCAGATAGTCGATCATTTCCTTCGAGGTGTACGTCATCTCGACGGAGAGATTGTCGATCTTCGTGGTGAAGTAGTTGAACGCCCACACCGCCGGAATCGCGACGAGCAGACCGAACGCCGTCGTGATCAGCGCCTCGGCGACACCGGCCGAGATCGCGCCCATTCCGCCCGCGCCCGACTGCGCCATGCCCGTGAACGCGTTCACGATTCCCATCGTCGTGCCGAGCAGTCCGACGAACGGCGCCGTGGCACCCACCGTTGCGAGCACGGCCAACCCGCGCTTCAGCTCGGAGAGAATGATCATCATGTTGCGCTCGACGGCACGCTCTGCCCAGTTGATGTCGGCGACGGTGACGGAGCCGTCTTGCAGCAGCGGCTTTACTTCGCCGAGCGCGCCACCGAGTACGCGGGCGACGTGGGACTTCTTGTAGCTCTCGGCCAGGCGGATCGCCTCGTTGAGGTTGTCCTCTTCCAGGAACTGCGAGAACTCCGGCGCGAACTTGCGCGTCTCGGCCTGCGCCTTACGCAGCGTCCACCACTTGCCGACCATCACGGTGAGCGAATAGATCGACATGATCGCAAGACAGAACACGATTCCCTTCGCGAAGCCGCCCATCGATTGAAAGAGCGCAAGTAACGAAATGCTCATTTGACCTTCTCCGAAATGAAAAGACGAAAAGTGAAAGTGCTGTGGTCAGCTCAATGGTTGGGCGCGACGAACTTCAACGGCAGCTGCACGATCTGCTTCACCTTGTGCCCGCCCGCCTCGGCAGGATAGAAGCGCCACTGCGGCAGCGTCGTCTTGAGCGACGACGCGAACAGATCATTGCTGGCCTGCAGAACCTTGTACGTGCTCATGTCCGCCTTGCCCATCGTGTCGACGACGAACTGAGCGAGCACCTCTCCTTCGACGCGGGAGCTCTCGAGCATCGACGGATACTTCGGATTCGGGTTGCCCTCGCGCGGCAGGGCCGGCTTTTCCACCTGGAACTCGAAGTACGGCTGATCCGTCTGCGCGACCCCGCCGACGACTCCGTTCGCCTTTCCACCGGCGACGCCCTTTCCCGAGAAATCCTTTTCGTCGGTCACGGCCTTCGACAGATCGACATCCGGAATCTTGTCCGGGATGTTGATCGGTGCGGTGAGCACCTGGAATCCCTTTGGCGGGGGCGGTGCGGCCACCACGTCCGGCGGCGGCGGCTTCGGCTCATCTGGCGGCGGCGGGGGCGGCTCCGGCGCCTTCGCGAATGTGACGTCTTCCTGACGATTCTTCTCGACGACCTTCTGACCAGCGTGCGCCGTGACGTACACCGCAAGCGTGATGATGATCACGTGCAACACGACGCTGACGAAAGTCCCGCCGATACCTCCTTTCCTTTGCGGCTTCGACTCGATCAGGTTGTTGAACATGCGCCTGGCATCTGGAGTGAATACACGAGCACTGTGACAGACCTGGAACTGAACCTACGTCAAGCGATTATGGATTGGATGCGGCTCACATTAAGAAATCATGAAGGCCACGTTAGCATTTATTCACACATCGTGCCCCGCCCATCTGGTCGCGTCCGCTGGTCGAGCGGATCGGTTGTTTGCATGCGCCGAGCCGTGCTGATGAATGAGTTCCAGCGCGACTCATCGACGAGGGGCAACGAATTTCAACGGCAGTTGCACGATCTGCTTCACCTTGTGCCCGCCAGCTTCGGCCGAATAGAACCGCCACCGCGGAAGCGCTACGCGCAACGAAGCCGAGAAGAGCTCGTTCGTCGACGCGAGCACCTGGAACGTCTGCATTTCTGCGCGACCAAGCGTGTCGACGACGAACTGCGCGAGCACGGTGCCCTCGACGCGCGTGCGCTCGAGCGTCGACGGGTATGCTGGACTCGGATTTCCGTCGCGCGGGATCGCGGGTTTCTCGACCTGCGATTCGAGCCACGGTTCGCCCGCCTCGATCGCCGATCCACTTCCCCTTTCGCCAGAATCGTTCCCGCTTCGGCCAATCGTGAACAGGCTCTCGGCAGGCGACTCGCTCAATAGTGGAGCGATGGGTGGAAGCTTGTCGGGTACCGCGATGGGCGGATCGATCACCGGTTCCCGCGGCGCGACGGGCGTTTGCGTCCTGGGAAGACGCGAAACGGGCGGATGCGCCGGCGCGGGCTTCTCGGGCTGAGGAGGATATAGCGGTATGGGGACCTCGACGGTCGCCCTGATGACGTCGCGAGCATTCGCCGTCGCGTACACCGCCAGCGTGATCGCCGCGGCGTGCAGGGCCACGCTGATCGCCGTGTGTCCGAACGACTTCTGCGACCGGCGCTCCGACTCGAGCAGATCGATGGACATGCGCAAAGTCTCCCAGGCGAAAGACACGAGCTGCTGCACCATCCCTGGGATCCAACCTACGAGTCGATCTTATCGCACTCGTGACGCGCGCGTTAAGACGTCATGAATAGACCGTTAGCGCTTTCGTAACGATCACTCAGTGGACACCACCTCGTGCTGCGGAATCACCGGCGCATCTTCGGCCACCGGCAGCGTCACCGTGAAGGTCGTGCCGCGACCCAGCCGCGAGCGCACCGAGATCGTGCCGCCGTGCGCTTCGGCGATCCATTGGCTGATCGCGAGCCCGAGACCGAATCCCCCGCGCTCCGCCGACCGCGAGCGCGCGCGGTCGGCGCGATAGAAGCGCTCGAAGATGTGCGGGAGGTCGGCCGCCGAAATCCCCATGCCCGTGTCGCGCACGGTGAACGCGACTGAGCGGTCGTGCGCGACGAGACTCAGCTCGACGCTCCCGGTAGTGGTGTACTTGAGCGCGTTGGTGACGATGTTGAGAAACAGCTGGCGAAGCCTCGTGCGGTCCGCGAGCACCACGACGTCGGCGACCTCCGGCATCGTGACGGTGAGACCGGCGGCCTCGCCGAGGATCGTCGCCGTCTCGAAGACCTCGTGAGCGAGCGGTGCGAGCGGTACGCGCTCGCGATGGAGATCGAATCGTCCCTCGTCCGCGCGGGCGAGGGTGAGCAGACTGTCGACGAGATCCGCCATCCGCGTCGTCTCGTGCAGCGCTTCCTCGAGCGCGACCAGCTTCTCGGGCCCGGGCGCGCGTTCACTCATCGCGCGCTCGACATCCGCGCGCATGACGGCGAGCGGCGTCTTGAGCTCGTGGCTCGCATCGGCGGTGAAGCGGCGCAGGGCCGCGAACGAACTCTCGAGCCTCTCGAGCATCTCGTTCAGCGTCACCGCGAGCCTCGCGATTTCCTCGCCGGCGGTGACGGGCAGGCGCCGATGCAGGCTTCGTCCGTCGGTAATCGCCTGCACCTCGTTCACGAGGCGGTCGACGGGTTGAAACGCGCGCCCGGCGATCGCGTACGCGAGCGCAATCGACGCGATCAGCAGAATCGGTGCGACCGCGGCCATGGTTTCGACGAGATCGCGGATTGCGGGATCGGGAACGTCCGCCGCGGTCGCGACCACCACGCGCGACACGGCCGAGCCGCGGTCGGCCGGCGCCTGCGCCACCATGAGGAGCCTGAGATTATCCAGGGAGACGGTCTTCGCGTTGCCGTTGGTGGGCGCGCTGACAGCGGCGGCCATCAGCGCCGCGAGCTGATCGGGATCCTCATTGAGATCGCGGATAGGAGCGGAGACGTACAGAATGCGCCCACTGGCATCGAGCACGAGCAGGTAGTCCGGCATTCCATCGAGCATCGTGCGCAGCGGCGCGTCGAGCTGCGCGCCGACGAGCGAATCGCGGTTCGCAGTCACCGGCTCGCCCGCCAGCTCCGACTGGCGAATCAGCCGGAGCGCGAGGGTGGCCTCGGTGAGCGCGTGGCGGCGCAGCTCGTCCACCGCGCCTTCGCGCCGCGTGGTCCAGATTACGGCCGCGAACAGGCCGACCGTGCCGATGAGCGCCGCCGCGTACGCCGTCGTGAGCTGCGCGCGGATCGTGCTCATGCGCGACTACGTGCGCACGACGTAGCCGACTCCGCGCACGGTGTGGATGAGCTTCACGGCCTGCGCGCTGTCGATTTTCTTGCGCAGGTGATTGATCACGACGTCCACGATGTTGGTGCCGGGATCGAAGTGATAGCCCCACGCGTACTCGGTGATCAGCGTGCGGCTCATCACGCGCCCCGCGTGCCGCATCAGATACTCGAGCACGGCGTACTCCTTGGGCGTCAGCTCGATCGCATCGCCGGCGCGCGCGACGGTTCGGGTGTTCTTGTCGAGCGACAGGTCCGACACCTTGAGCACCGCCGCCGCCATCGTCGGCGTGCGCCTGCTCAGCGCCTCCACTCGCGCGAGCAGCTCCTCGAACGCAAACGGCTTGGTGACGTAGTCGTCGGCGCCCGCGCGAAAGGCTTCGACCTTTGCATCGACGGCGTCCTGCGCCGTGAGCACGAGCACCGGTCGCTCGAATCCGCGACCGCGAATGTTGCGCAGCACCTCCATCCCCGAGCGACCAGGCAGACGCATGTCGAGCACCACGAGATCGTACTGCTCCGCCGCCGCGCGGCGTTCGCCCTCCTCGCCGTCGGTAACGAGGTCGACCCCCCACCGCTGCTCCTCGAGCCCCCGCTTCACGTATTGGCCGACGGTGGGATCATCTTCGATCACCAGAATCTTCATGACCGCTGCGGCTCAGCGCTCATTCGGACGGCGCAGACCGAACTCGCGAATCTTTCGGTACAGCGTCTTCGGCGAGATCCCGAGGATTTCCGCCGCTCTCCCCTGATGCCAGCGCGCGTGTTGAAGCACGGTCTCGATGTGCTGGCGCTCCACCTGCTCGAGCGGCGCCATCGGATCGGTCGGCCTGCCGCCGTTCGATGGCGGCAGCCCGCCGAGCGGGATGTCACTGGCATGGATCATCGACCCCGTCGAGACTAGCGAGGCGCGCTCGATGACGTTCCGCAGCTCGCGCACGTTGCCGGGCCATGGATATGCCTGCAGGGCGTCGATCGCGTCCGGGCTGAGCGTGCGCGGAACGCCGTCCGGTGCGCTTTCCAGGAAGTGTCGCGCGAGCAGCGGGATGTCGACGTTTCGCTCGCGCAAAGGCGGCAGCGTGATACTGATCGTATTGATGCGATAATAGAGGTCACTTCGAAACGTCCCGTTCGCCACGCGCTGCGCGAGGTCCTGATTACTGGCCGCCACTACGCGAATGTCGGAACGCACTTTCTGCGTTCCGCCTACGCGATAGAACGTCCCCAGCTCGAGCGCGCGCAGCAGCTTGCCCTGCACCTTTGGGTCGAGCGCTCCGATTTCGTCCATGAAGATCGTGCCGCCGTTCGCGAGCTCGAACAGACCGAGCTTGCGCGTGGACGCCTCCGCGTGTGCGCCGCGCTCGTGACCGAATAGCTCACTCTCTACCAGCGCATCGGGGATCGCCGCGCAGTTGATGTCCACGAGCGGGCCGGTCACGCGATGCGACAGCCGGTGCAGCATCCGCGCGACAAGCTCCTTCCCCGTTCCCGACTCGCCGAGGATCAGCACGGCAGAGTCGCTGCGCGCCACGCGCTCGACCAGAGCGAGCACCGCCTGCATCGGCGCGAACTGCGTGACGATCTCCGACTGTGCCTCGGCGAGCGAGAGCCGCTTGTGCAAGAGCGTGTTCTCGCGAGTGAGCTCGCGCTTCTCCCAGGCGCGACGCACCATCACATCGATCTCCGCCATCCGGTACGGCTTCGCGAGATAGTCATACGCGCCGAGCTTCATGGCGCTGATCGCCGTCTCGATCGTTCCGTTGCCCGTGATGATGATGACCTCCGGAGGCGAGAGCTCCTCGCGGATCTGCCGCAGCACCTCGAGTCCGTCCATCTCGGGCATCACGATGTCCAGCAGCGCCACGTCGAACGCCTCGGCGCGCAGCGCATCGAGCGCCGAACGGCCATCGGTATGCACGGAGACGTGGTACCCGCGCCCCTCCAGAAAATTCTGAAGGATGGAGCCGAGGTGCGCCTCGTCTTCGGCGATCAGAACCTTGATGCGGTTGTCGTCCCTCATGACACGGGCTCCGCGAGTGGAAGTGTCACACGAAAGGTGCTCCCCTTTCCGACAATGCTGTCGACCTCGATGCGGCCGCCGTGATCGGCGACGATGCCATAGCAGATCGAGAGCCCGAGCCCGGTACCGCGGCCCGGTGCCTTCGTCGTGAAGAACGGCTCGAAGAGACGCTGACGCACAGTGGCGGAAATTCCCTTCCCCGCATCGACCACCTCCATCACGACTTCCTCCCCCCTGACTGGTGATCGAACTGCACGAAGACGAATGACACCCGACTGATTCATGGAGTCCATCGCGTTGAGCAGAAGAGCCATGAGCACCTGAACGAGCTGATCCCTGTCCGCGCGTACGACGAGCGCCGTATCGGACGCGACATCCACCTCCACGCGCATCTCGCGAAAGGTCGGGTGATACTTGAGTAGACGAAGCGTTTGCTCGATGATGTCGCGAAGCTCGGCGGGCGAGCGCGTCGCCCCAGTCGGCCGGCTGAAGTCGAGGAGCCCGTTCAGAATGCGCTTCGACCGATGCACCTCGTGATCTATGATGCCGCACAACTCGGCGAACGACGCGCGCAGCTGGTCCGGCAACCCCGGGTCCGCGAGCTGCATCGCCAACGTTTCGGCGCAGGCACCAATCGTCGCGAGCGGATTGTTGATTTCGTGCATGGCGCCGGCAGCGAGAGTCCCCACCGCCGCGAGCTTTCGCGCCTGGGCCGCCTCCTCCTGCGCCCGCACGGCTTCGGTCACGTCCTCGCCGATCGTGATCACGTGCGTGACGTCCGCACCGTCGTTTCGCATCGGGATCTTCGAAACGCGGTATACGCGCGAGTCGCCACCGACGGAGGACTCGATGTCGAAGCGCAGGATCTCACCGGTGCGAAAGACCGAGTCGAATTCGCGACGGAGCGCTTGCTCCGGCTGACGGTTCAGCAGCTCGAAGATGCTCCGCCCGAGCGCATCATCCCGCTGGACACCCTGAAGCCCCGATTCCCGTGTGCGATTCCATGCACAGACCCGGTACTCGCGATCGATCACGTGCAGCCCGAGTGGCAGAGAATCGAGGATCTGCTGCGTAAAGTGATTCTGCGCAGCCTGTTCGACGGCCGTGTCCGCGTCGGATGGAAGACTTGCTACTGGTTCGGCTTGATGACGGGCGCGTGGCGACAATGACACTCGCGGTTGCGGGACTCATCAAGATACTGGGCGGTCCTCCATCGGACAAGATGACCGAACAGACAACTGGAATGCGCGGCGCGTGACGAAGACGTGGGGCACGGCTAGTCCGGAATCTCCAGCGCTTCCCCGACAACCGTCTCGTGCGTGTTGCCATCGAAGCTCGCAACGACACGTTGACCGATGATGCGCACGTCGATCACGCGTCCACGTGCTCGCACGGCGATCTCCGCGCGCTCCAGGCCGAACGGAAACGGATCGACGATGATGCCGTGCTCGTGGGGACGGATGCCCATCACGTACTGCACGATGTGGTCGGCCACCCACGACTGCTGCACGTCGTCGAGCCCGCGATACACGGACGCGTGACCGGTGAGCGGATTGTAGTGCTCGAACGCGTTCGGCCGTGCGAGATCGCCCTCGTGAAACATCATCCGCACGAACCGGCGCAGAAACAACGCGGCGTGCGCGCGCAGCTCGGGCGCGTGCGATGCGGACGCGGCGCCGAGCGCGTCCATGACGTTGCTGTTGACCGACGGCCAGACGCGTCCATTCCACGGTTGCATCTGCCGCTGCCCCTTCCACTCGCCGTACGCGCTGAAGAAGGGATCATCGACAGACGTGACGGGAACGGGGAACGGCGTCCAGAACTCGCCTGGATCGAGCAGATGTCGCTCGAGCCCAGGCACATCGCTCGCGGTCGTGAGATCGGTGGCGTACGGATAGAATGCGTGCGCGGTCTTGACCCGCGTGCGGTCGCCGCTCGCGGGATCGACATCGGAGAACATCTCGTCGCCCGCATCCCACATGCGATCGCGAAGCGCCGCCGCGATTCGCTCGCGCAGCAGACGCCACCGCCGCGCGTCCGGCGGATGGCCGGCGCGCAGCGCCATGCTCTCGAGCGCGCGCACCAGCGAGTACGCGTACGTCGTGACGTCAACGCCCTTCAGGCGCGCCCCCGACGTGAGCTCGTCGCGCGTGCCTCCGGGATCCACGACCTCGAAGCGAGAGGAGTGTCGTTCGCCGATCTCGCGCGGCGCGAGAATGTCGATCATCCCGGACGACTCCGCATCACGAGCGAGCATCAGCCAATCCGCGTAACGTGCGAGCGGATCGTACATCTCGCGCATGAACGCGTCGTCCGGCCAGACCGCATCGAGCGCCAGAATCGCGTCACCCCAATTCGCCTGCGCCACGCCGGTCTCGGAGCGATGATATGCGAAGATCTGTGCGGGCATGCTCCCATCGTCGCGCTGGTGGGCGAAGAGTCCGCGCAGCACGCCGCGCGCGAGCTCCGGCGAGTCGAGCCAGCGGAGTTCGCGCACGTGTGCCACGGCCGCGAGCGTCGAGGGTGTGTGCAGCTCGCCCACACCCTCGCACATCGCGGGCGCGCCGATCGCGCCGGCGTCGTGCTCGATCGCATTGGACCAGAGCCCGTACCAGCGATACCAGTAGTAATGCTCGAGATACGGATCGGAGCAGCGGAACTGTGGCGCGCGCGCGAAGCGCTCCGACCAGCGACGCCGGCTCGCTCCGCCGAGCGTCGCCGCGTGTGCCGGCTGTTCCGTAACGGGTGAGGCCACGGAGGCGGCGAGCTCCGCGGGCGGCGCGCCCGCACGCTGCGGCAGCTGCAGCGCGGTGAGGCGCATCGCGAAGGTGCTCCAGGCGCCCTCCGTGGTGACCGCAAGCGTTCGATGCACGGCGCCGAAGAGCATCGCATCG
>DATHJR010000493.1:0-2570 GCA_035286525.1 Gemmatimonadaceae bacterium
GCATGCTCCGCCTTCGCACACACCTCGCACCGTCCATCGCTTTTGCGCTACTCACGCTCGTCGTCTGCGGGATCGATGCGTGCGGCAGAGCGTCAACCGACGTCAGCTCACTACCGCCACCGCCACCGCCCCCGGTCGCGCCGCCGCCACCGCCAACCGTGCCGCCGGAGCCGCCGAGAGACACAACTCCGATCGGGCCCATCGTGGTCTGCCCGCCCGACAGCGGGATTACCGGACCGCTCGCAGCGCTCGGAGGGTATCAGCTGGCTCTACTCAACGGACAAGCTCTACCGCAGCTTGTACTCGGAAGCGGCACCCCTGCGTACGGAAACGAGCTCGATGACGCGTTGCTCGTTCTTCGCCCCGACTCGACGTACGACATGCACGGGGATGGGGCGACGAACGGAGTTGGCGATACGACCATGGTGCAGGACCACGGTGTGTATTCGCAGTGCGGTTCTACGCTGCACTTCTACTCCCAGACGAAGCGATTGATTCCCTTGAGCGCGCAGCTGACGGGAGGCGCGATCTCGATGTCGCTGCCGGCTCCGTTCATGGATCGCTTCGAAAACGCAAGCGATCCTCCCTATCTGCTTCTCTTCACAACAATACCGTGAACCGCGGAGCGGCCGCGCTCCGCTGGTGCGTCATGCATTCTGGCCGTTATGCGAAGTGTCGATCGTTCAACGGCTACGGAAGAACGAACTCGACTCGCTCTTCCACCGGATGATTGCTGCTCCTGAGCGTCGCGAGCGCGGAGTACTTGCCGTGGTGCCCGCGCGCGTCCCACTTCTCGCGGAACGAGAGCGTCTGGTTCGCATCGACCTCGCGATTCTGCAGCGCCTGGGTGAACATGCGCCCGGTGCTCCAGCGCCACACCTCGGCGCCCGTCGAATCGGCAATCACGAACTCGTGAGTCTGGCCGCTCGGGAAGTTCACCTCGACCGTGCGGGGCGCGAGGTTCGTCACCTGGAGCGCGAGCTCGACGGTCTTTCCGACGGCGACTTTCGCGGACGCCGCGAGCGACGTGTCGCTGAGAGGATGGTCGACGGGTTGGTGCGCGCTTGGCACGCTGGCGTGGGCATCCCCGTCTCCGTGTCGCGCGTGCGGGCCGCAGGCGAGCGCGATGGCGGCAATGGCGAGAATCCAGGAGATCGAGCGGCGCGTCATTTTTTGTCTGCTGAACGAAGGGCGTGAACGGGCGGGGGTCGCCTGAGCGACGAGAGCCAAGATATTACCAGAACGACGAGGGGTCAACAGTTTCCGCAACCGTAAGTATTTAAGATTGAAGGACTTTCATGTTGAGCACGCTTCATTCGGGATGCGTTCGGCACACCCCTTGAATTCCTTGCGAAAAATTTCACAAGCGGGTAAATTCACCTCGCGAAATGGCTGACGACAAACTTTCGGGGCGCGACCGGCGCGAGGGTCCATCGCCGGCATCGTTCGCCGGTGCCGGCGCCCAGTTCGTCGTTTCGATTCTCCTCTTCCTGTATGTCGGGAAGTGGCTGGACGCAAAGTTGGGAACTGCGCCCTGGCTGCTGATGATCGGAGTGTTTGTGGGCGCCGCTGCGGGCTTCTACAGCTTCTACCGTCTCATTATGGCTGCGAGCCGCGACAGAGGGGATGTTTGAAGAAGTTCGCGATCTTCGCGCTCGTGTCGCTGGTGTTGATTGCGGTGGTGGCGTGGCTGCTGACGCTCGTGTTCCCGACGGCCGGTGATCGTCGCGCGATCGAAGTCAGCGCCGTCATCGCCTACGTGGTGCAGCTCTCATCGTTCACGATCGCGCGCGCATTCGCGGCCACGAACGTGATCGCAGGATGGGGGCTGGGAATGTTGATTCGGTTTGCCGTACTCGTAATCTATGCGTTCGCCGGCGTAAAGGTGCTCGGATTGCCTGTCGCCGCCGCCCTCGTCAGCCTCGCTGCCTTTTTCTTCGTGTCTACCCTGATCGAACCCGTGCTTCTCAAGCCATGAGATTGGGAAGGCTTTTGCTCTCCCTGCTCCTTCTGCTCGCCGCCCCCCTCGCGGCCCAGCAGAAGAAGTCGACGTTCGGACCCACGGGCGATCACGTGATCGCCGGGCCCGCGAAGAGCGTCGACATCATCACTCCGCACATCAGCGATTCGCATGAGATGGAGCTACCGTACTTCGGCGAGGTGCAGCTGCCGCGGTGGGCTCCCGTGCACATCGGCGGCATCGAGCTGGACCTGTCGCCGACGAAGCACGTCATCATGCTCCTGGTGGCCGCGCTTCTCTGCCTGGCGGTGCTGATTCCGGCGGCCATGAGCAACCAGCGCCAGACGGCGCACTTGGGGCACGCCAGGGGTTTCGCGGGCGCAGTGGAATCGATAGTCCTGTTCATTCGGAACGAGGTGGTCCTGCCAAACGTCGGGCACCATGGCGACGCGTTCGTTCCGTTCGCGCTGACGCTGTTCTTCTTCATCCTCTTCGCGAATCTACTCGGCCTCATCCCGTACGGTTCGACGGCTACCGGCAACATCTCGGTTACCGCGACGCTCGCCATCACGACGTTCTTCGTGATCGAGATAGCGGGAATGAGGGCGCT
>DATHJR010000494.1:0-9701 GCA_035286525.1 Gemmatimonadaceae bacterium
GGCCAATTGTAAAGAACTACGACGGCCCACACCGGCGCGTCGGGCACAGGCGCTGCAGCGGCGGGTGCCATGGCGGTAGTGTCATGCATCGCGCCCATCGAGGAATCGGCGGCGGGGGTGGCGGCGGGCTTGGAACACGCGAGCGCGAGCAGGACCGCGGCAAGCGGGGCGAAGGCACGCATATCATTTCTCCATTGAGGGTCGTATACCCTGAGCTACCAGGGCGTGAGAACATAGCACACTGCGGAGTCCGGGGGCACCAGCCGCGCTCATTGGTTCAGAAGCGAGCGCCTCAGCACCTCGGAGTTGAGCAAGCCGCCATGAAAGGTTTCTCCCGTCGTCGCGCTCGTGAGCCACACTTCGGCGGGGCTGAAGAGGAGCTTGTCGATCTTGTAGAAGTCCCCATCGTAACGCTTGAACGTCTCGTAGAACGGCGTGCCATAGTCGTTCGACGAAGACGCGGGCAACTTTGCGGCGAGATCGGTGAGCTCCTCGTCCGTCGCGTCGATCACGAACGATGTTTCGCCGCCGTAGAGAATGCAGTCGTTCGTGCGGCCGATGGCGCGGAGATCGTTCTTGGCGAGCGTCGGGAGCGGCGCCGTGCCGATGCCGCTTACGACTCGCCGCACGTCGAAGCCGAGCACTTCCATCTTGTGCAATGCGGTCTCGAGGATGCGGGCGACGACCTGCACTCCGCCCGCGAGACTCGCAGTGGGCGCGATCGCGAACGTGATCTGCGATGGTGAGAGCGACGACTTCTGCGCGACGAGTGCGACGGCTTCGTCGGTGGGAATCGTGCGTCCCTCGAGCACGAGAACGCCGCGCGTCGCGGTTTCGGCGTAGCCCAGCTTTTCGAAGAGCTCCTTCTCGACGCGTGCATGCGCGCGAAGCGGACCCGACGCCATCGCGAAATACTTGCCGACCGTGAGCGCCCACCCCGCGTACTGCGATGCCATGCAGGAGACCGCGGGGTGGTCCGTCCACACCTCGACTCCCGGGATCGGCAGGCCGCCGATCTCCAGCGGCGCGTAGCGGATGTCCCCGAGCCCGCCCATGCAGAGCTCCGCCAGGCCGATGCCGGCGCCATATCCGCCGCGCACGTTGATTCCCGCATCGATGACGCGCGCACCCGACGGAAGCGTCTGCACGTCGAGTCGCAGCTCGTCCGCGCGAGCGACGAGATCGTCGGCGATCTTCCACGCGCGCTCGTTGAGTCTCATCTCCTTCAGTGTGTCGCTTGCCATTCCAGAATTTCTCCTTTGCCGATCTCGGCGAGATCGCCGCTGTATCGCTTGAAGAGGCCGTGCACGTGCGCATCGTCCACGGGGAGGCCGAAGCGCGCGCGGAGGGAGAGGAGCATCAATGAGAGGTGCGGCGGGCGATACGTGCACGCGTACGCGTATGCCCGCGGCACACGCACGGGGCCGAGCGCGACGATGGTGCCGCGCTTGTTGCCGGCGCCCACGCTATCGCCGATCGCACCGGAGACGATGATGTTACCGGCGATCATTCCAATGCCCGTGCCGACGCCGCTCGACGCGCAGTAGAGAATGCCGCGACGCATCCTCGCGCCGGCCTCGCGCCCCACACCGCCCCGCACGACAATCTCGCCACCGGTCATGCCCTTCGACGCGCCCTGGAGCGCGCCGCCCGCACGGTCGCCGGCGTTCCCCGCGACCGCGATCGATCCGCCAGCCATGGCGGCGCCCGCGTCATCGCCTGCACTTCCACTCACGCTGATCGCGCCACCACGCATGCGCACGCCGAGCGAGTGGCCGATCGAGCCGGAAATCTCGAGCGTACCGGCGCTCATTAGCGTGCCGACGCCGTGCAGCCGCGCGAGGTCGCCCTCGAGCTGCACGTTCGACGAGCGGTCGCCGATGACGGTGAACACGTCGCCGAGCGCGACGGCATTTCGCCCATCCCAGAGGCGAAGCGTGGAGATCTCGTGCGCATCGAGGGCCGCGAGGCGATCTGGAGCGATCGCGTCCGCATCGAGGGGATGCGTGAGCGGCGCGCGAAGCGTGAGCGTGATGCGGTCGCTCATTTGGGCGCGTCCACCTTCGTCGCATCCTCGACGTCGCCGCTCATGATCTTGCGCAGATGGAAGTGGAAGGGGCCGAGCTTGCCGCCGTAATTTCCGGCGGTGATCGAATGCACCCCGGCCCGGCACGCGGCATCGATGCCGGCCTGCATCGCCCTGGCGATCGATCTGAAATCGAGACCGTCAAGGACGATCTCGAGCACGGAGTTCACTCCGTCGGGCACCTCGGTTTTCGTGATCGCGCGGAGCGTCGGCGCAAAGGCGTCGTTCGTCGACGCGATCATCGTCTTGTAGCGCTTCGCGCCCACCTTGCTGCCGCTGCGCACGATCCCGCCGGGGAATGGCAGGATCACGCCGGGCATCCCGGCCATCGCGTCGACCGCTGCCTCCGCCGCGTCGAGCGCCGCATCCGCACTCTCGGCGAGAATGAGGAAGTTGCCGCCGCCGACGCCCTTGGCCTTGCCGAAGGTCTCCTGGATGAGAAACTCGCCTTCCATGACCGGCAGCCGCCAGTAGCGCTGGCCGTCGATCATCTTGCTGCCCTGAAAGCCGTCGCCGAAGGTACGCAGCGGCTTGCCGATCGCGATGCGGTCAGGAAAATCCGGAAGTCCGTCAAAGCATGCGGTGGTGGGACAGGTGAGCACCGTCTGGCCAATGCGCTCGATGACCCGCTTCGGAAGCGAATCCGAATCCATGGTGAACAACAACACGCTGATCCCGGGACGTCCGTCCGGAGTCTCACTGGGCGGCAGCTCCCGCTCGATCGCCGCTTCGCACTTGCAGGCGATCACGGAGGTCGCGAAGCCGGTGAGCTTGTTCGCGGACTCGCGCGCCCATCTCTGATTCTTCGCCGTGATGATGATGCGCACGCCGCGCATTCCGAACGCCTCGGCGAAGGTATCGTCGATCTGAACGCCGCGGATCTCCATCAGCCGGCTCCCGTCGCTGCGGGTGCATCGCGCAGGCCGGTAACCGGATAGTTCGCGAGCTGGATCGCCGAATACGTCTCGAAATATTTTCCGAGATCTCGCAGCAACGAGTCATCGAAGCCCGGCTGCACATAGATGCGCTTGCCAGCGGGTGCGCGGCGAAGCTGCCCTTCCTCGACGACGAGCGTTCCCGCCTTGAACACGTAGCGCGGCGTCGAGAACATCTTCGCGAAGTCGGCATCGCGGCTGTAGATCGTGATGTCCGCATCTGCGCCGACGCCGAGATGCCCCTTCTGCTTCAGGCCGAGCTGGCGGGCGGGTCCCGCGCGTGTGATGATCGCGATCTCATTGAGCGTGTACTCACGCGCGATGCCATCGGCGAGAGCGCTGCCGGCGAGCATCTTCTGGTTCACACTTTTCAGTTTTTCGTCGCGGTACGCGCGATCCATCAGCAGCCGAATGAGATCGGGATAGCTCATGAACGATCCGCCGTTCGGATGATCGGTGGACAGCACCATGCGCCATGGATCGGTGGAGAGCAGAAACAGCTCCAGCCCGACGACCCATTGCAGCGATGAGACCGCGGCCTTGTCCTTGTAGGTGTAAGGGACGATGCCGCATCCGGTCTCGAGCTCGATGTCGGCGTTGATCCACTTTCGCCCCGTGCTGGTGTGCAGCAGGTACTCGACAGCTCCGTCGGCGGTAAGCGTCGTCGCGTCGCCGAACATCACCTGGCCGACGTCACCGGTGACCTCCGGATGCGAGTTCACGTATTCGGCCACCTGGCGCGCGGCGGAGCTCCACGATTTTCCGCGCTCGCCTCCGTAGCTGTGGAACTGCAGATGCGTGAAGTGTGCGCGACGCCCTTCGAGGGCACGCATGCTGTCGAGCGTCATCGACACGTTGCCAGCGACGCCGAGGTTGTTGCAGTGGATGTGCACCGGGTGCGGCAGCCGCAGCGCGATCGCGGCGTCGGCGAGCACCTCGAGGATCCTGCGCGGGGTGACGCTCGACGCGCCAACGGGGTCGTCGAGTGTCTTCACCTCGCGCACGTTTCGCTTCCACAGCTCGACGCCGCCGGGGTTCACGACCTTGATCGCGTACGCGCCCGTGGATTTCAGGATCCACGCGGCGTAATCCTTCGCGCGACCGATCTCCTTCGCGGCGATCTGGCGGTGGAGATAGTCATCGTTGCCCAGCAGTGCGAAGAAGCCGCCGTCGATGATGGGCGTATCGTCGAACTCGGCGTGAGTCTGCCGCGCGGCCACGGGGGCGACGGCCGCGTCGAACACGGTGGTGTAGCCGAGCCCCGCGTATCGATACCCCGTGGTGAACGTGCTGGGTACGGTGCCGCCGGTACCCGAACGCGGGATCGTGCCATCCTCGAGCGTGGGCGCGACGACGGGATCGAGCGTGTGTTCCTCGGGAAGCAAGCGCCGCCCCAGCGAGACGCTCGAGGCTGCGACGTGCGCGTGGATATCGATGCCACCCGCCATGATCACCATGCCGTTCGCCTCGAGCACGGGCACGTCAGCGGGTAGCGAGGCGACGATGCGGCCACCGTCGATGCAGATGTCGCGTACGTCGCCGTCGATGCCATTGGCGGGATCGTGGATTGCGCCGCCGGTGATGCAAAGCCGCGTCATGCGCCGGCTCCCTGCGCGACGATCGCGGCGCCCAGGGCCTTGAGGAGCGACGCGGTATCGCGCGGCGTCGGGAGGAGCGCGCGGAGCGGGAGCGGGATGTCATCGGTGCGGAACGCGATGCCCGATTCGTGGATGCCCGCGACGCCGGTGTCGATGCGAATGCTCGTGTCGATGGCGCTCTCGCTCGCGCGCGGGCCGATCACCATGGTTCGCGTGTGCCGAAGCGCATCGGTCACCGCGGTGGGGAGTGCGGTGGTCGCGCCGACGACGAGCGCCGCGTCGATGGCGCCGCGCGCGAGTCGTGGCAGCGCGGCGTTTTCGGGCTGATATCGCGGAGCCCCGCGCGAGAAGTCGACGGCCATTGGGAATCCGGTCTGCCAGGTGAGCGCCATGTCGGCGCCGTTGCGATTGCCGCCGCCCCGGAGCGTGCAGAGCGAGCCGCGCGTGGTCGCGTTCAGCGCCTGCGCGAGCGCAATGAGCGAGTCCGCCCGCATGGTTGGCGCGTCCATCTGTTCCGGTGGCAGCTCGGCGTCGGTCACGATCACCGCATAGCGCGCGCGTGTGATGCGCGTGGCAAGCTCGGTCACCCGCGCGACGATGGATGGGTCGCCCACCGTGCGGCCCGCAAGCGATGCGCGCAGCGACTCCAGGAAGAGCGCTTCTTCCTCGGCGGACATTTGGATGCGCACGTCGGCATCGTCCGGACCACGCTGGTCGCCGACATCGACAGCGATCACCGTGCGATCCCTGCGCCCATTCGGGAGATGCACGCCGACGGGATTCGGGGCGTAGCGGCTCTGGAAGCGCGGGTAGGTCAGTGCAGGATCGACGGCCCAAAAGACGACGACATCGGCGCGATTACGGATCTCGCCGAGCGTCGCGCTCGCGCGTCCGCGCCGCTGCGCCGCGAGAACGCCCTCGGCCGCCGTGGATGAAGTCACACCATCCACGAATGCGTGGAGCTGGTCCGCGACCGCGATCGCGGCGCGCTGCGCCTCGGTAGTGAGGTCGGGGGCGAGATACACAAGCGGCGCGCGCGCGGAGCGCAGCACGGCGGCGATCTCGCCAACTACGTCCTCGATGGCCGACGTGCGGCCGCCGACGACAGCGCCCGGAAGTGAGCCATCGCCGAACCAGCGGAGCCCAAGCGCACACGCGTTGCGTGCCTCGGTGATGCGAGCACCGTCGATGACGATCGTGATGTCATCGCATACGCACCCGCAGCCGAGGCAGGTGGCGTTCTCCTCGATCCGGGCGGCCCTGCTCACGCGCTCCTGCGACGCATTCGTCCCTCGACCTCCGCAAATCGTATCCGCGCGCGCCGCACGAGAGCGGCATAGCAGAGGGCGCTCGTGCGCCCACTCGCGAAGATAGTGCAAATCGGGCTTCCGCGCGCAACGCGCTCACCGGGCGCAGGGATGTCGCGCACATCGTCATCCGCGAGCCAGCGAGTGGTATCGCCGAGCACGAGCGGTTGACGCGCGTACAGCACGGCTTTGCCGTGCGCGAGGATGGGCGCGTCGCCCGCGGGAAGTGGCGAATCGGTGAGGGAGCCCATGCAGCCGGCTGTGTGCGCGAGCCAGATCGAGCAGCCGGTGGCGCGCTCGACAAGCTCCATCGATGCAGTGGGGCGCGGATTCACTTCGATTGCGTATGGAACCTCGCCGCGGGCGATGAAGTCGATGCCGCACGCGCCGCGCAGCCCGAACTCGCGAGTGATCAGTGTTGCGAGCTCGATGGCGTTCGCGAGCAGCGCGGGAGAATTCGGCTCGAGGATGCTGCCGCAGTAGGCGAAGCCATTCGCACCGAACGCGGCGTCGCCCGAGAGCTGGCGCGTGAGCGCGAGCGGCACGAGCGCCTCGCCATTGGCGGCGAAGATGATCGAGCCCGCGGCGCCGCGGATGCGCTCCTGCACGATCGATGCGCGCGGCACCGCCATGCCGCTCGTCCAGCGAACTATTCCATGACCGCCGCCGGACCGTCGCGGCTTGAGCAGCCAGCGCCCGTCGCTCCCCGCGAGCGGCGCCGACGCGCGCACCGCGGGCGTGTGCATGCCGAGCTTCGGAAGCGCACGCATGAGCGCGAACGGATCGCGAACGCGACGCAATACCGCTGGCGAGTTTCCAAGAAGGGTGCGCCCTTCGGAAAGAATCTCCACTGCCTCGGGTGCATTCTCGAAGCTCGAGACGTAGGATACCGCCTCCACATCGATGCTGCGGCTGGCGCGCGCGGCGGCTAGCTGCGCGAACCTTCCGGCGCCATTGCGTGGTATCGCGACGACACGGGCAACGCGACGCAGATCGAGATCGCCGAAGGCATCGAGCGCCGTCACTCGCATCCCGGCGCGAGCGGCCGACTCCGCGAGTGCGCGCACTGAAACGCCGGCGAGGAGCACGTGATTGTCCGCCCCTGTTTTCACAGCCCGAGCCGGCGCAGCGCGGACTCCGCGGTGATGATCTTCAGATGGTCGAGCACCGTGCCGCTCGCTTCGCGAATGCCCATGACATCCGTGAGTACCGCATGCCGGCCGCCCGCGAGCCCGTCGGCGATGAGGGCGGCGCCCTGTGCAGCTTCCTTCGCCACCGATGCGTAGCCGTGCAGTCGCCGCACGGGCGCGATGGTGCTCAAACGCAGATGCAGCTCTCGCACGACGCTCGGCGCGCGCGCGACGCGGCCGGAGAGCAGAATCTCGTGAGGCGCCGGCACCGACACGGACAGCGCCGCGACCGCCTTCACCGCGCTCTCTATGAATGCGTGCCAGGCGAGACTGTCGTCGCGTGTCTCGCCCGCCGAGATCGCCTCGAGCGAGACATCGGAGCGCCCAACGATGCTTTCGACGCCGCCGCTGAAGAGGAGCTCCTTCGTGATCGAGCCGGCGAGGAACGCAACCTCGCCATCGAGGGCGCCCGCGGCGCGCATGCCGAGCGGACCTGCGCTCCCACCTGCCCCGTCGACGATGCGGCCGTCCTGCACCGCGACCGCCGCGCTGAAAGCGCCGCCGAGCTCGAGCAGAATGAACGAGACTTTGTTCAGCGCGCACCCGCGGCGCGTCGCCTGCTCGCGGATGCCCAGGGCCGCGGCGCAGAGCTTGTCCGCGGTGCCGAGATCGACGCGATTGATCTTCCGGTGCGCGGGAACGGATGCGAGATGAATCACACCCGGGGTGAAGACCACCGGAAGATCGGCCGCGACCATCGCCGCTGCGAGCGCGCGCAGCCCCCCGATTCCGCCCTGCTCCCCCGGGGCCGCGAGATACGCGAGTCGCAGTGCGCGATCGTCCGCAGCGGCGACGGTGATGAGGGGGAGTCCGTAGCCCGACGGGCCGGCGATGAGATCCGCGTTGAGGGCGCGCAGCATCGCCGCGAACGCCGCCGGATCCGCGAGCGCCTCCGCCGTGGGTATCGAACGGTCGAGCACGAGCGCGCCGTCGTCCAACGCGCACACATCAATGCTGATGGTGCCTGGATCGATGCCGACTGCGAGCACGCTCGGGCTCCGGTGCGATCGCTACTTCATCAGGTCTTTCGCGACGTCCTCGATCGTTTCCGCATCGAGCACCAAGTCGCTGCGCATGAAAAGGCGCATGACGCATTCCTTGTGCAGCTTCATCTTGAAGTTGCCTATTCCGAGCGCGCCGAAAGCGATCGCGCCTTCGCGCGTCTCGCCGTCGTCGTTCACCTCGACGCCTTCGATGCCGAGCGGCGGCAGCGCGTTGAGGTCGACGACGACCTTGACCTTCCCGGCCCAGGCGTCGCGCGGAATGAGCTTCACACCGGCCGGACCCGCATTGAGCAGAACCTCCGCACCGGCCACCGCCGCCGCCGCCTGCGAGGGCTCGCGCAAGGGTACCGACTTGACCGAGCCGCCGAAGCGCTTGCAGATCTCCGCGGATACGCGCTCGCCGTCCTCGGGCTTGCGCGACGTGATCACGACATCGGCGCCCGCCTTGGCGAACAGCCCCGCCGCGCGCGTGCCGACGGGCCCCGTGCCGGCGGTGACGACGATCTTGCGCCCCTTCACGCTGCCGCCCAGCGCCTGCGTGATCTTCACGACCGCCGCCACGGCGGTGGTGTTGGAGCCATTCGAGTCCAGCATCGTGGACACGCGAAAGTTCGCGAAGAACGGTCTGGTCGCGGCCGCGAGCAGCTTCTCCCCCGCGGCCATGTCGGCGCCGCCAATGAAGATCGCGGTGTTCTTCATGTCCTTCGGGCTGCGTGTGAAAATGCAGCCAAGTACGAGATCCCGAACGTCGGCCTCGGTGACGCCGCCCTGGCTCATCACGCGGTCCGCCCCCGCGTCGTACGCGACGACCTGATCGAAGACGCTGGGAAGACGGGAGCTGTCGAGCTGCAGGAGGAGTTTCAGCATGATGACGTCGGAATGAGGTTGGACGAGAGGCGGACGCGAAAGCTAACGAGACAAAAACGCATCGAGGGGCGAGATATCCTCGCCCCTCGATGTGCATGACCTGGACCCAACTGCGTGGCGCAGAGCGCCGCGGGCATTACTTCTTGTCGGCGCCGCCGGCGAACGGGTGCGTCGCGGTTTTCGCGGACGCGATGACCTTGTCGATCTTCGGCTCGTTTTTCAGGGCACGAGCGATCGACTCCTTCGTCGCCTGATAGTTGTACGCGAAAATCTTCTTGTCGTCCGCGGCATCCCAGTGGATGAACACGCCGACGATAACGACGAGATCATCGACCTTGTCCTTCGGGATGACGCCAGCTTCGACGGAGTCGACGACGGCACGCGCGACGGCCGCCTGCGCGGGGCCGAACATCTGAACCGCCTGCTTCGCGCCCTTGATCGTGACCTTGTTGAACAGGATCGTGTCGGGCTTGGCCGGAAGATTCGGAGCGACAACGGCGAGCAACGTGGTGAATCCATCCTTGTTGTTCGTCAGCGCGTTCATGAACGCCTGCCCCGCGTGTCCCGACTTTGAGCCGATGATCAGATCGATGTGAGCGACTTCGTTGCCGTCGCCGACAAGCGATTCGCCCAAGGAAAAATCAGCTGCCATGATCACTACCTCCGTACCGGTGAGAAAGGGTTGCTACGCACGCGATCGCGTGAAGACTCGTT
>DATHJR010000495.1:0-6899 GCA_035286525.1 Gemmatimonadaceae bacterium
CTGAATCGAGCATCGAAGAGGCAATAATGCGCCATCGCGAGAGCTACGAGAACGGCGAGACCATCCAGCGACCGCCGGAAGTCGCATCAGGCGATGCAGCTGCCATCATGGGACCCGCGCGCTTGCTTCACCTCGAGGACAATTCGAGGGATGCCGAGTTGATTCGTGACAGACTCGAGATAGCGGGGCTGGGGAGTGACATCACGCTGGTGCATAATCGCCTGGGCTACGAGGCGGCGCTCGAGAACGGCTCCTATCATCTCATCCTCTGCGACTACAACATCCCCGACTACGACGGGATTTCGGCACTGAACTTGGCAAGGATAAAGCAGCCCGACGTGCCGGTGATCATCATCTCCGGCTCGCTGGGGGAAGAAGAGGCCGTGAAGTGCCTTCATCTTGGCGCGACCGACTATCTGCTCAAAGAGCGCCTCGAGCGACTGCCGGCCGCCGTGCGTCGCGCGATCATCGCGGCGGATGCGCAGCAGAAGCGACGGCAGGCGGAATCAGAATTGCGCGCGAGCGAGGAACGATTCCGCCTGCTCGCGCGTCACAGCAGGGATGTGTTCTGGTTCTTCGGCCTCCAGCCGGAGTGCGTGCTGTACGCGAGCCCCGCGGTCGAGACCATCTGGGGACACCCCGCCGCTCGTTTCTACGAGGATCCAGCGATCTGGTGGAGCTCGATCGAGCCGGCAGACCTGCCGCGCGTTCGTGCCGCATGGGATGCGTGCGAGGACGGGCGGGTCGCGCACTTCGACGAGGAATTCCGTGTCATCCATCAGAATGGTTCGGTGCGTCTCGTGGCGAATACCGGCTCCATTTTTCGCGACGAGGTGAGCGGCAAGGCGCACATGAGCGGCCTCGTTCGCGACATCACCGAGCGCACGCAGCTGGAGCAGGAGCTGCGGCAAGCGCAAAAAATGGAAGGGATTGGGCAGCTCGCGGGCGGGATCGCGCACGATTTCAATAACCTGTTGACGGTGATCCAGGGAAACAGCGACCTCGCGCTCAGCGAGCTCGATCCGTCGTCCGCGTCGTACGCCGACATCGGCGAAATCAAACGAGCAGCGGTGTCCGCGGCGGCGCTCACGAGGCAGCTACTGGCGTTCAGCCGGCGACAGGTGCTGTTGCCGCGCCCTATCGAGCTGCGAGCGGTTCCGTTCGCGATCGAGAGCATGTTGAGTCGGCTCATCGGCGACAACATCGAGCTCGTGATGGAGCTGGATTCGGAGTGCGGCTACGTGCTCGCCGATCCGGGGCAAATCGAGCAGGTGATCGTGAATCTCGCGGTCAATGCGCGAGATGCGATGCCCGATGGAGGTCGCATAACGATCAGGACGCAGACCGTCCCTCATCACGAGAAAACGCCGGACTGGGTTGACGGGTGCGCGAAGGGCGTCTGCGAGAGTCTGACGGTGACTGATACGGGCACCGGCATGGACAAGGCCACGCGCGAGCGCATCTTCGAGCCGTTCTTTACCACGAAGGCGATCGGACGCGGCACCGGTCTCG
The DNA here is from genome assembly GCA_035286525.1 of Gemmatimonadaceae bacterium. Lineage (GTDB taxonomy): Bacteria > Gemmatimonadota > Gemmatimonadetes > Gemmatimonadales > Gemmatimonadaceae > FEN-1250. The sequence continues at coordinate 1,513 of DATHJR010000495.1, forward strand.
GATTGTCGACGGTGCACGGAATCGTCAGGCAGTCGGGAGGCGAGATGCATCTCTCCAGCACTCCCGGTGTCGGCAGCGCGTTCACGATCTTCTTTCCACAGGTCGCGACCGCCGACGTCGCCGCATCGGACTCGCTCTCGACCCGCAGCGTGGCGGGATCGGAGACCATCCTCGTGGTAGAGGATCAGCCGTCGCTCCGCGACCTCGTGCGAAAGGTTCTGCAGCAAAAGGGGTACAGCGTGATCGATGCGCGCGACGGAGACGAGGGCGTTCGGTTCGCCATGGCGTCGACGAACCCGATTCACCTCGTCATTACGGATGTCGTCATGCCGGGACTCAATGCCCGCGTGATGGTCGATCGGATCCGCAACCGGTGGCCGGCCGTTCGCGTGCTGTTCATGTCCGGGTATCACGACGACGATGTGATGCTCCGCAAGCTGGCGAATGCGGAGGTCGAGATGCTCCAGAAGCCGTTTCTGCCCTACGAGCTCGCGGAAAAAGTGCGCCTGGTGCTCGAGCGCGAGTAATGCTGCGGCGCTACTCGGGCGCCGCGCCGGTCACGCCCGTTCCCGCGAGCGCGGACGCCGATTCGCGCGTGCGCCCCATCTCGCGATAGGTGTAGTGCGCTGGCGGTGGCTCGCCATCCAGCATCGCGTCGATGATCGCGCGATCGGAGGTGAGCGTGCACACGGGATCGGTGCGCGTGGCATCGCCCGTGAGCGCGAAGGCCTGGCAGCGGCAGCCGCCGAAGTCCACGTGCTTGCGCGGACAACCGCGGCACGGCTCCTTCATCCACTCGTCGCCGCGGAACGCGCGGAACGCGCTCGACTCCTCCCAGATCCAGCGCATGCTGCGATCGCGCACGTTGTCGAATGAAAGCGTCGTGATCTGCGACGCCGCGTGGCACGGCATCGTGCGTCCATCCGGCGCCACGACGAGATAGAAATTTCCCCACCCGCCCTGACACGGCTTCGGAAACTCGCTGTAGTAGTCGGGGAGCACATAGATGATCTGCATCGTCCCACGGTACTTCTCCACCGCGCGGTCCACGATCGCTTCCGAGCGCTCGATCTGCGCGCGCGTGGGCATCAGCGATTCGCGGTTCAGCACCGCCCAGCCGTAGTACTGCGTATTCGCGAGCTCGATGCGGTCGGCGCCGAGCGCGCCGGCCATGTCGATGATTTCGGCGAGATGATCGAGATTGGCCCGATGGAGGACGACGTTCACCGTGAACGCGAAGTCGAGCTCCTTGATCCATGCGGCGGCTTGCAGCTTCGTGTCCCAGCTGCGCGTGCCCGCGATCTTTTCCGCGATCTCCTTCTCCGAATCCTGAATCGAGATCTGGACGTGCTCGAGCCCCGCGTCGTTCAGCCGCACCGCGCGCTCGCGCGTGAGTCCGACCGCGGAGGTGACGAGCGTCTGATAGAAGCCGAGCGTGTGGGCGTGGTCGGCGAGCTCCTCGAGGTCGCGGCGAATGAGCGGCTCGCCGCCGGAGAGTCCGAGTTGCAGGGCGCCGAGCTCGCGCGCCTGCGTGAAGACGCGCTTCCAATCATCGGTCGACAGCTCGGCCTGGGAACGCGCGAGGTCGATAGGATTGGAGCAGTACGGGCAGTGCAGCGGACAGCGGTGCGTGAGCTCCGCGAGCAAGGTCGTGGGTCTACGATCCATCGCGCACCGTCAGTAGAAAAGAGAAGGGACCCGCCGAAGCGGGCCCCCTGTGCTTCGCTGCTCGCTGGTTAGCGGCGCGCGACGTACGCTGTGACTTCCATCGTCACTTCCACGACTTCGAATTCCGGTTTGGTCCAGGACATGTTGTACTCCTGTTGGCGGTAAGTGTATGCTCGCGGCCCGCACCCACCGGGAGAGATAGTTCGCCCAAAATGGGACTTCTCACTGGCGCGCGACTACCGTGACTAAAGCATCGACCATGCCGCGCCGAAACGAAACTGCCAGCGCGGCATAACACCAACATTTACAATGAGTTAGATGTTCGCTCGCCGACCGGTGCCCGGCTCGGAATCGCCCCCAACCGGGCGCGAGATGACCCACTGTTGGGGCATTTGACGCAGCGAGCTCGACGGCTCGCACGCCTCATCTCCCTGCCTCCGATGACGGCGTTTCGTCCCGCACCAGCTCCCGTTCCGCGAGCTGCGACAGATACGACTGCACGTCGTCCAGCACGTTTGATCCGTACCGCTGCTCCAGCGTCGCCGCGATGTCGGCGACCGTCCGCCTGCCATCGCACAGCGCCAGAATCTCCGCCGCCGTGTCGTTCAACAGCACCGCGCCCTCGGGATACTGGAGCACGCTCCGCTGTCGCGCCTCGTCGAACTGCACGCGCGCGAACTTCCAGAGCTTGGGACGCGATGTGCCGGACAACGCCATGCGAGTCACTCCTCGCGGTACGCGTTGTGGATAGTGTCGATCATCACCCAGAGCATCTCGATCTTGAACGCGAGCGCTTCGAACGCGCGCTGCTGCGTTTCGACGGTGGTGCAATACGTCGTGACGATCTCGAGCCCATGATTGCTGTCGCGCGGCGCCTGAGTGAGTCGACTGTTGAAGTAGTCGTACGCGTCGGCGCGAATCCACGGATAGTGTTTGGGCAGCGACTCGAGCCTGCGCCGCATGATGTCGGGGGCGAACAGCTCCGTCAGCGAAGATGCCGCCGCCTCCACCCACGGCTTGGTTTTGCAGAAGGTGACGTACATCTCGGCCGCAAAGCGCACGCCGGGGAGCACGTGGCGCTCGTCGTCCATCTCCTCGCGAGGAACACCGAACGCCACGCCGAGCTGAATCCACTTCTCGATGCCGCCCTCGCCTTCCTTGAGCCCGTCGTGATCGACGATCCGCTGGATCCACTTGCGACGCACCTCGGGCACGGGGCAGTTCGAGATGATCGCGCCGTCCTTTCGCGGAATCGCGCGCTGGTACGCGAGCCGATTCGCCACCCACCCCTGCATCTGCCGCTGGGTGAGCTTTCCCCCGTGCATCAGCCGATGAAACGGATGCTCGACGTAGTACGATCCGTGAAAGCCGCGAAGCGCCGCGATCAGCTCGTCGGGTGCGAGCGGCCGGTCGAGTGCAGGGATCGGCGGCGCCGGCGGGGCCGCGATCGTCGGTGCGGACAGGAGGGAGGTAGGCATGGTCAAAGCATACCGCGCAGTGGGGGTGACGCGCGACAGCGCGCAAAACGCGCGCCTCAGATCTCGAAGCGCATCCCATCCATGCCCACGATCATCCCTGCGGCCTCCACGGTCGCGCGCTCCGGCGACGACTCGACGAGTATCGGATTCGTGTTGTTGACGTGCGTGTACACCTTGTGACGACACGAGAGTTGCGACAACGAGGCGAGGCTTCCTTCCGCGCCGGAGATCGGCACGTGCCCCATCGACAGCGCCGGCCGGTCGGAGATATCCAGTCGATCGAGCTCGTCGTTCGTCCAGAACGTTCCGTCGAACAGGAGCAGCTCGGCTTCATCGAGGCGTAAGAGCAGCTTCGGCCCGAGGCCGCCGCAGCCGGGAACGAACGCGCACGACTTTCCCGAGCGCGTGTCGCGAATGAACACCCCCACCGTGTGGCCGACTTCCTCGCGGCGCGCGAAGCGCGGCGGATCGCCGCGCACCGCCTTCATCTCGACAGTGAGGCCGCTCGCGCTCCCATCGCGATAGTCGAGCGACACGACTTCGCCGAGGTCGACCTCCACCGTCTTGACCATCGCGAACGCCTGCGTCACCGGCAGCACCCGCGAATCCTCGGCGATCGTGTGCACGACGGCAGACGTCGCGATGAGCTGGAGGTGTCTCCCCTCGCGCAGCAGCGTGACACCGAGCGTGTGGTCGAGCTCCGCGTCGGTGAGCACGATCCCTTCCACGGGCACGTGGCGCACCCCAGTCACCGCGGCGTGGGGAAGACAGGCGATCTGTTCGCGCACATCGGGCGAGGCGTTGCCGAGGAACCATCGCTCACCATCGGCGCTGAAGGCGATCGACGATTGGGTGCGCGGACGCGCGCGCGCAGGATCGTCGCGAGCTACGCAGCAGGTCGGGCACCAGCAGTTCCACTGCGGGAATCCTCCACCCGCGGCCGTCCCGAGCAGGATGACGTGCATGACGGCTACTGAATCCCGAACTTCTTGAGACGATACCGAAGCGTGTCGCGGCTGACGCCGAGTCGCTGCGCGGCCCGTGTCTGATTTCCGTTTGCCTCGCGCAGCGCCTGTTCGATCATCGACTTCTCCCACTGCGCGAGATCGGTCCCGCGCGGCGGGAGCGCGCCGGGGAGCGAGAGAGGCGTCGCATCGGCGAGCGCATCGGCGTCCGCGAATGACACGCCCGCGCGCGACTGCGCGTCGTCGGCCTTCGTCAGCGAGAGCTGCTCGGCCTCGAGCACGCCGCCCTGACTCCACAGCACGGCGCGCTCCATGACGTGGCTCAGCTCGCGCACGTTGCCGGGCCACGAGTACGCGAGCAGCGCGTCGCGCGCCGCTGGGCTCATCCGCTTCACATCCTTGCCGTACTTGGCGCTGTAGCGACGCGCGAAGTCGGCCGCGAGCAGCAGCACGTCTTCGCCGCGCTCGCGCAGCGGCGGGAGCCGAAGGAGGATCACGGCCAGGCGAAAATAGAGATCCTTGCGGAAAGTCCCGGCCTGCGCCTCGCGTTCGAGATCGCGGTTCGTCGCCGCGAGGATGCGCACGTCGATCTTGCGGTCGCGTATGCCGCCGACGCGTCGCACCATCCGCTCCTCGATCGCGCGCAGGAGCTTGCCCTGGAGCGCGAGCTCAGTGTCTCCGATCTCGTCGAGGAAGATGAAGCCGCGCTCGGCCGCCTCGAACAGCCCGATCTTCGACTGCTTCGCGTCAGTGAACGCACCGCGCTCGTGTCCGAACAGCTCGGCCTCCATCAGGCTCGCCGGGAGCGCGGTGCAGTTGACCTCGATGAACGGTTTCGATGCGCGCGGGCCCGAGGCGTGGATCGTGTGCGCGATGAGTCCCTTGCCCGTTCCCGTCTCACCCGTGATGAGCACGGGTGGTGTATCATCGAGCGCGGCGATCTGGAGCGCCTGCTGCATGACCGCACGAATCGCCGGCGACTCGCCGATCATGCCCGCGAACGGAAGTGTCCTCGCGTCGCGGCCGCGATAGTACGAGAGCTCCTGCTTGAGCAGCGAGGTCTCGCGCGCGCGGTCGGCCAGCAGCTTGAGCTCCTCGAGATCGATCGGCTTCTTGAGATAGTCGAAGGCGCCGAGCTTCACCGCCTCCACGGCGCCCTCGATGCTTCCGTACGCGGTCATGATGATGACGGGTATCGACGAATCGAACTCGCGAATGCGCTGCAGGAGCTCGATCCCTCCCATTCCCGGCAGGCGCACGTCGGCGAAGATGACGT
>DATHJR010000496.1:0-4876 GCA_035286525.1 Gemmatimonadaceae bacterium
TGCACGGAGATCGTCACGGCGCCATGGTCGTGACTGAACTTGATCGCGTTGTCGAGGAGTATGAGCGCGAGCTGTCGCAGCAGCGACGCGTCGCCTTCGATCACGGCTTCATCCGCATCGGCCACGGTGAGCACGATGCCGCGCCGCGCCGCGATCCACCCCGCCGTGGTCACCGCCTCGAGCACGATCTCGTCCAGCTGCACGCGCGCGGGAGCGAACGGACGATCGTCCGCGTCCGCCCGTGCAAGCGTGAACAGATCGTTCACCAGCCCCGTCAGTCGCTCGACTTCCTCGCGGAGCTCGCCGAGCATCTTCTCGTACGCCGCGGCATCGCGAGGCTGCTCCAGCGCAACGTCCACACGACTCCGAATCACCGCCACCGGCGTGCGAAGCTCGTGCGCCGCATCCGCCATGAACCGCCGCATCCGCTCCATGTTGCGCTCGACGGGCGCCACCGACTTCTGCGCGAGCAGCCATCCGCCGCTGGCGACGAGAGCGAGTCCGAGGAGGCCAAAGCCGCCCGCCATCGCGAGCAGCATCGAGTAGCGATCATCGATCGTGTCGCGATTGACGACCGCCGCGGCAACGTAGCGCGCGCCGCCGCTGGTCGCGATCGTCTCCGCGAATGCCTGCAGCGTCAGATCCTCCGGCGCGTCCCACTGGCGCGTCGCCGAGCCGTTCCGCGAGGCACTTCTGGCCAGCGCGCGCACGTTGCTGTCCGCAGTGGTCGGTGTGAGCGGGTGACCATCGCGGTCGAACAGATAAAGCTGCCGGTCCGGAATCCGCAGCTCGTCCACGGCATCGATCGCCGGAGCGCCCATGCCAGCGCGCTCCTTCTCACGGCGCTCGGCGGCGTGCGCGACCTCTCGCGTCGCTGCGCGCAGCGACGAGTCGAGCTGCACGGAGACGTCGCGCGCAAGCGTCGCGAAGAGGAGCGCGCCGAGCGTGACGAGCACCAGCGCGAAAGTGCCGACATACCATGCCGTGACGCGAAGCCGCAGCCGCCGAAGCACGCGCGCGGTGGTGACCGATCGTTGCGTGCTTGTCGCGCCCGGCCTTTCGTGCGTCATCACAGTCCGAATCGGTAGCCGGCGCCGCGAATGGTATGGATCAGCCGCGGCTCGAAGTCATCATCGATCTTCCGGCGCAGCCGGCGCACGAGCACCTCGAGGACGTTCGTGAACGGGTCGTGATTCTCGTCCCACACGTGCGCCGTGATCGCCGCGCGATCGACGACGACGCCCGCGTGCGTCACGAAGAACTCGAGGAGCAGGAACTCCTTAGCGGTGAGCCTGATCGGCAATCCCCTGCGCGACACGGCTCGCGACGCGACATCGAAGTGCAAGTCGGCGATGCGATAGTCCGAGGGCGCGATCGCGGGCCTGCGCCGCGCGAGCGCGCGGACGCGGGCGACGAGCTCGCGAAAGGCGAATGGCTTGATGAGGTAATCGTCCGCGCCGGACTCGAGCCCGCTCACGCGATCGTCGATCGCATCGCGTGCCGTCAGCATCAATATCGGCGTCGTGATCCCGCGCGCGCGAATCCATGCGCAGAGATCGAATCCAGAGCCGTCGGGGAGCATCACATCGAGCACGATCACGTCGAACTGGCCGAGCTCCGCGCGCTGGCGTGCCTCACGCACGGTCCCCGCGACGAGCACGGAGAGATGCTGCTCTCGCATTCCCGAGACGATGATGTCTGCCAACGACCGGTCGTCCTCGACCAGGAGCACGCGCATGAACACAAGCTACGCGCTCGACCGCCGCGCGGTTACCGCCCTAGCACGAGCAGCTCGAAACTATTCGGGAGAATTGGCGGTCGCTTGCGCGGGTTCTCCGGCGTGGCCTGGGCAGGCGCCGCTCCGAATCGAGCCGTCACCGTGAAGAGGCGGTGCGATTCGCGGTCGAGCTCCATTGTGCGCGCGCCAGGCGCCGTAGAGACCGTCTGCAGCACGGCGAACTTGCCGGGACTGTTCTCGCGCACCACTGTGATCGAGCCCTCGCCGTTCGATGAAAACGCCAAGCTGGTGCCGGGATCGAAGCGGTTCGCATCCACTCCTGAGCCGATTGGCGCGGTCCCGATCACCTTGCCCGTCTGGTAGTCCGAGATCGCCATGAGCTTGTTCTCGCAGCCGCTGAACAGCCGGTGACGGGCGACATCGATCGCGAGCCCCGACGGCGACTCGCACGGCGCGATCGCCCAGTGGCGTGTCACGCGATTGGCCTTCGCGTCGATCTCGACTATCGCGCTGCTGTCCTCGAGGTTCACGAACACCTTCCCCGTGCCATCCGACACCGCGAACTCCGGACGGCCGCCGAGTGGAATGGTGGCGACGCTCTTTCCGGTCACGCCGTCGATGACGGACGCGCTGTTGGCTCCGCCGTTGAACGAGAACGCATGCCCCGATGACTCATCGAAGATGAGAGCATCCGCTCCCGCACCGGCCTTCGTCGTACCGAGCACCTTGAGCGTCGCGAGATCGAACATCGTGACGGAACTGTCTCCGCTGCCGGTGACGAAGCCATGTCCGGCGTGGTAATCGAAGGCGATACCGTGCGTGCGATGGAGGCCGGTGATCTCGTTGAGCAGCTTCCCCGATTGCTCGTCGATGACCATGACACGATCGTTGCGCGCCACGAACAACCGGTGGAACGCCGTGTCCAGCGCGAGGTAGTCCCAGCCGCCATCGCCGCCGAGCGTGTAGGTGGCGATGACGCGATAGGGCGCGGTCGCGCCTTGTGCCGCGAGCGGAGAAGTGCAGAGCGCGGCCAAGGAAAGGCCCGCGACAGCAACAGCGAGCGTGCGGCGGCGCGAGTGGAGCGCGTGAATGAGCATATGTGGAGAGCGGGGTGGTTGGGCGAGAGCTCGAGCGACAGTGTTCGCGCGAGAAAATGCATATCGCCGTCGAAGCTATCGATGCAATCTGTCCGCTGGGTTACAGCGAACGACACCGAACTAAGCCGTGCGAGCGGGACCAGTTGCGGTGCTGCTCGGCAATCTTGCGCTCGAGGCCAGCGCCTGCTTTCCTTTTGATCCGCGGGAACGCGCTTTGCCTTAGACGCTCGCGCGACGCTTCGCAAACACACTCTCCACCGGATGTGAATCAATGGCACTATCGGCCGCACAGCTCAGACACTTCGAGCAGCGACTCCTGGAAGAACGCGCGGCGCTGCAGCGCGAATTGCTGCGGTACACCGGCACAGAATCGGCGGACGACGAGCAGGAGCAGTCCGGCGATCTGACCAAGGTGCCGTTCCATCCCGCCGACCTTGGCACCGATACGATCAATCAGGAAGTCGACGCGTCGAACGCGACGCGTGAGTCCGCGGAGCTCGCCGAGATCGACGCGGCGCTCGAGCGGCTGTACGGAACGCCGGAGAAGTTCGGGTTGGATGAGAACACGAACACGCCGATTCCGCTCGAGCGTCTCGAGATCATCCCGTGGGCACGCACGGGCGCACAGAGTCGCAGGTAGCGGCTACGGCTTGGCGTCGGCGGGAGCCGTTTCCCAGTTGAGGATCGCTCCCTTCTGTCCCGGCTTCACTTCGATCGGCACGCCCAACATCGCGCCAACCGTGCTCCGCGCCGCGACCGTCACCGGCCCGGCGCTCGACAGCGTGAGCGTCGGATTGCCGATGAACATCGTGGTGCCGCCGATGTAGATCCGGCGCGCTCGGCCGCCGCACATCGCGTGCGCGTTCTTGCCCGCAACCAACTCCGCCTTGAAGTCGCCCGCCGGTGCAGAGGTGACGTTGATCATCACGTGCGACGCGTGGAGCGCGGCGTCGCCGTTGACGATCAGGTCGACGCGTGCGCCCATCGTCGGATCGCCCGCATCGGCGCCGCAGAAGCCATCGAGCATGATCATGGCGCTGTCGCCCATCATCATCCCCATCTGGGCTCGCGGGGCCGGAAGTGCCGCGGGCGCCGTGGCGACGGGTGGGGTTGAGGCGCTGTCGGCTTTATCCGCGGGCGCGCCGCGAGCGCATCCCGCGCACAGGAGAAGGGCGCCGATCATGGCGGACGAGCAGCGGGCAAAGCGTGGCGGGTGCATCGGGACTCCGGAGAGAATTGTCGCGAGGAAGGTACGCGATCGAGAGGGCGGAGGGCCAGCGGCACTCGGCCGAGTTGGTAGCCGGAGTGCTCGCTCCGGGGTCCAGGCGCTGTCGGCGATGAACGCTCTGGCGTTTCCCGGGTCCGGTCTCAACTATAGGAACACTCGCTGGCGGCCTCATCCTTTCCCCGGTGGATTGATGCATCGTCTCGTGCTCTGCTGGTCCGTTGTTGCAGCTGCCTGTTTCCTCGCCTCGGCGGAGAGAGCCCTCGGTGAAACCAGGGACGGCATTTGCGACGCGCCGAAGATGAAGACGGACAAGTGGCAGCAGCGCAGTGAGAACGGCGGAATGAGCATCCTCATCCCTCCGGGCTTCGGTGCCGGTGGCATCGGGTCGGGCACCGAGGAGGCGGGCGCGCACTATTACCACAACGGCGAACACCGGCTGCTGGCCATCGGCTTTGGAGCCGGGATTCAGTCCATTCTGCGCAACCCCTCGGTGAGTGAGAACTCCGAGTGCGAAACGGTGATCGCCGGACGACGGGTGTTGATTACGGTTTACAATTGGGTAAGCGAGGACAGGGCTCTGTCTGCATCCGGGAACGCCGGCGCACACTTCGCAGCCGTCGCACGCTACTACCCGGCGGGGGGACAGCCCGAAGTATTCGTCGCGTTCGTCTCCAACGCGATGTACGAGCTCAAGTCGTTCAGGCAGATCTTCTGGACCGTGTCCTTCCCCGGCTCTCCGGGCACGCAGGCAGCCTCCGCGACGCCCGTCGCCGCATCTCCGGTTGCCGCAACTCCAGTCGCCGTCACGAACGT
>DATHJR010000497.1:0-14768 GCA_035286525.1 Gemmatimonadaceae bacterium
GAGCGCGAGCCGAGGGCCAGCGCGGGAAGAATGAGGAATTCCGGGCGCCCGTAGCCCGACGGCGGCAGCCAATGCAGCACCACCGCGAACAGCAAAATGAGAAGGAGCCCAACCCAGTACACGGGGAACGACACGCCGAGGTAGGCGACGGCGAGCGCGCCCCGATCGATCCAGCCGCCGGGATGCCTCGCGCTCAGCACGCCCAGCGACACGCCTACCACGATCGCGAGCAGCATCGCCGCGCCCGCGAGCTCGAGCGTTTTCGGAAAGCGCTCGGCGATGTCGCGCGCGATCGGGCGTCCGGTGATGAAGCTGCGTCCGAGATCCCCGCGCAGTACCCCACCGGTGTAATGCGCGAACTGGCGCGGGAGCGACTCGTCGAGATGCAGCTCGGTGCGCAGGCGCGCGATCGTCGCGGAGTCGGCGCGTTCGCCGACCATCTCGAGCACCGGGTCGCCGGGCGCGACGTAGAGGAGCAGGAAGGCGACGACGACGACGCCGGCGAGCGTCGGGACGGCGAGGAGGGCACGGCGGGCCAGCAACGCGCCCATGCTCAGTGCGCCGTGACTGTCACGTCCGTGAACTTCTGGCCGTTGAAGATCGTCGGCGCGACGAAGCCCCTCACCCACGGCTGCACGGCGTAGAGCTCGTTGTAGAAGAAGAGATAGATCATCGGCGCGTCCGCGAACGCGAGCGAGTCGGCCTGGCGGTACAGTGCCGCGCGCTTCGCGGAGTCCTGTTCGGTGCGCGACAGCGAGACGATGCGATCGAAATCCTTGTTCTCGTAGAACGATACGTTGCCGCCTACGCCGCGATTCGCGCCATGTAACAGCGGATACAGAAAGTTCTCGGCGTCCGGATAATCCGCGTACCAATCCTTCACGAACATGTCCGTCTGTCCGTTGCGCGCGGCCTCGCGGGCGGCGGCACTCTCGCGCTGCACGAGCTTCACGCGAACGCCTACCGCCGCCAGGTACGACTGAATCGATTCGGCCACGCGCGCGAAGGCCGGATCCTGCGGCATCCAGAGCTCGATGTCGAAACCCTTCGCGAAGCCGGCCGCGGCGAGGAGCTTCCTCGCAGCCGCGGTATCGTAGGCGTAGGGCGCACGCGCCGGGTCAGCTCCTTCGAGCGTGGGCGGAATCACGCCCGCCGCGAGGCGACCGCGTCCGCCGAGGAGCTTGTCGAGGATCGTTCGGACATCGACGGCGTGATTGAGCGCCTGTCGCACGCGCACGTCCTTCAACGGCCCGCGCGTGGTATTGAGCGCCACGTACCAGAGCCTCAACGCCGGCGCGGAAGTGAGGAGCGCCTTTTTCTGATCCGCCTGCTCCCAGCGCTGCGCGTCCGCCTCCGGAACGTAGAGGAGGTCCACATTTCCGCTCTCGAATTCGGCGACCGCAGTGGAGGGCTCTGGAATGATTCGTATCATCAGCGAGTCGAGCTTGGGCGCGCCTCCGAAGTACTCGGAGTTTCGCGCGAGAAGCACGTAGTCGTCGTGCTGCCAGGAGACGAGCGTCCAGGCGCCCGTACCCACGGGGTGCTCGCCGAAATCTTGAGAAATTTTCGCGGGCACCACCGACGCGACCGGCATTGCGAGTAACTTTGGGAAGATCGCGAGCGCTGTGTCGAGTGCGATGCGGACGGTGCTGTCGTCTACCGCCGTGACGCCGGAGACGGTTGGGGCCTTGCCTGCCGCGAACGTGCGCGCGCCCGCGATCGGATAGAGCGGCCAGGGCCGGCCGGATTTGTTCGACGGATCGAGCACGCGAGTGAAGCTGTGTACGACATCGCTGGCGTGCAGCAGAGAGCCGTCGTGGAAGCGGACGCCGGTGCGGAGGTGAAAGAGATAGGTGCGACCGTCGGGAGTTACCTCCCATCGCGAGGCGAGGGCGGGCCCAACCTTCGCATCGGGGCTGAAGCGGGTGAGGCCGTCGAACAGGTACGACACCGCGCGCCCGGTGGGAACATCAGTCGAGAGCGCGGGGTCGAGAGATTTGGGATCGTAGCGGTCGCGCGCATCGACCAGCGTGCGGCGGTGGGTGGCATCGCCACCGTGACAGGCGGCGAGCACCAGGAGCGCAACAAATGAGAAGCGAGAGCGAGACGGTGGCATTGCGGACCCGTGCTGGAGCGCGCCCGCGCGTCGCCTTCACGTGGCTACGACGTTGACACTGCAGTATTATTCTGGTGAACTTATCGGGCCCCAAGTGAAGCGTCAATCGTGAGTTACGTCCTGTGCGTCGATGACAACGAGGACATGCGCCTGATGGTGCGTGAGGTTCTCCAATCGGCGGGGCATGAGACTGATCTGGCAGCCGACGGATTGTCCGCGCTTGCGTCGATCCAGGAGCGCGAGCCGGATCTCCTCGTGCTCGATGTCGTCATGCCTGGCATGAGCGGGCTGGACGTCTGTCGCGCCGTGAAGTTGAACCCGTTTACTGCGCGCATCCCGATCCTGATGCTCACGGCGCAGGGTGACATCGCGGCGAAGGTTGCGGCGTTCGATGCCGGAGCGGACGACTATCTCCCGAAGCCGTTCGATCCGCGTGAGCTCAGGGCGCGCATCGTCGCGTTACTCAGAATCGTACGGCGTGAGGGTGATCGAAATCCGACGAGCGGGCTGCCGGGCGGGAAGGCGATCGAGGAAGAGATCGAGCGGCGTGCGGAAAAGGGGGAGTCGTTCGCGATTTGCTACATCGATCTCGACAACTTCAAGCCCTTCGCGGATACGTTCGGATTCTCGATCGCCGACATGGTGATCAGGGACATGGGCCAGGCGATCAGAGGGGCGATCGAGACGACCGGATCGCCGACGGACTTCGTCGGGCACATCGGCGGCGACGATTTCATCGCGGTGACGTCGGTGCAGCGCGCGCTGTCGGTGGCGCGGGAGTGCGCGCTCCGATTCGTCGACGTGGCGACGCGCGCGGTGGGAGAGGAGGCGGTGCGCCGGGGACACTTCACCGGTGTCGACCGGGAAGGGCGCGCGCGAGATTTTCCGATCGCGCGGCTGTCCGCGGCGGTGCTGCAGATCGGGCCGGACAGATGGATCTCCACGGGGCACATCGGATCGCTGGCGGCAGAAGTGAAGCGGCGCGCGAAGCAGCGGGGGCCTGGTACCATCCTCGTTCAAACAGTGTAGCAGAGGTCAGCGCCTGTCGTTCACCACGCAGGCTCGCGGCGTACACGCAAGGGTGCCAATGACGGAAACGAACGGGATGCGCGACGAGTCGGTCGTCCGCTACGATGATCGGCTGCCGGTGCTCGGTCGCGCGCTTCTTCCCGCCATCGCCATGGGGGTAGGGGCCGGACTCGTCGTCTTCTACATCGCGCGCATCCTGGCCGAGCGTTCCCCGCTCGAGATCGACCCGCCCGACCAGGCTCCGCACAGCGCCGCGTTGCCCGCGCGAACACGCGGGTGATGCGACGGGTTCTTCTCGCCGCGCTGCTGCTTCTTCTTCCGGTCGCGTTTCCCGGCGTGCTGCTGGCACAGGACGTCGCCTGCGACGCCGGTGACCTCGAAGTCCGCGCCATCACCTTCAATGGCAACCAGCACTTCGAGAGCGCCGAGCTCGCGAGCGTCATCGTGACGTCGGCATCGAGCTTTGCACGGCGCCATCTGCACCTGCCGATCGGCGCGCGACGGTGCCTCGACACGCTCGAGCTCTCGCGCGACGCCGTGCGGATCCGGCTGTTCTACCGCCTGCGCGGCTACTACAAGACGGCGGTCAAGACCGCGGTGCAGCCGGCCGGAACGGGCGCAGTCGAGGCGGCATTCGGCATCACGGAAGGGCCGCCGGTCATCATAGACTCGCTCGCCGTCACCGGCCTCGACTCCGTGTCCGGCCGCGACCGGCTGCTGCGCGAGCTCGATCACTTCAGGCACAACCACATCTTCACGAAGATCGAGCTGCAGGCCGTGCTCGACACGGTCCGCGAGGAGCTGCACGACAGCGGCTACCCGTACGCGGCGGCGCCGCTGGCATCGAGCGAAGTCGATCCCGCCACCGACCGCGCGCAGCTCGAGTATCAGTTCTTCGAGCAGTTTCGCGGACAACCGCTGCCAATCCCCAAGCGGATCGCGCACGTTGGGCGCATCGAGTTCGAGGTCGCGCCGGGCGGCGACTCGGCGAAGATCGACACGAGCACGGTTCGGCGGCTGTTGTCGTTCAAGGCTGGCGACGTGTTCCGGTCGAAGGATCTCGTGCGCAGCGAACGCGATCTCTACCAGCTCGAGACGTACAGCCACGTGGATGTCGCCCTGGCACCCGACAGCGTGCAACCGAACGACAGCCTGCTCACCGTGCTCGTTCGGCTCAACGAGACGAAGATGACGTCGCTCGGCGTCGGCGCTGGATGGGCGACGCTCGACTGCATCCGCACCCAGGCGCGTGTGGCCAACCGCGACTTCCTCGGTGGCGCACGACGCCTCGAGCTCAATGGGCGGCTCTCGCACCTCGCGCTCTGCCCGCAGAACGTGCGCGATGACTCGATCAGCAATCGACTCAACTACTACGCGTCGGGAACGATCCGGCTGCGCGGGCTCATCGGCCCGCGCACGCTGCCGTCGGTCACGATCTTCAGCGAGCGCACCTCCGAGTACCGCGCGTACGTGCGCGAGACGCTCATCGGTGGCGCGGCGGAAGTGTCGCGCGATCTCCAGCCGCGCGACCTCCGTCCCGGACTGCCGCTCACGCTCTCGTACCGCGTCGAGTACGGCCGAACGACCGCCTCGCCGGCGGTGTTCTGCCAGCTGTTCAACCGCTGTGCGATCGCCGACATCGAGCGTCTTCAGCAGAATGGGAGCTTGCACGTCTTCGGCGTGTCGCTCCTGCGCGATCGCACCGATCTGCTTCTCGACCCGTCGAACGGCAATCAGCTGCATCTCGAGCTGCGCAGCGGCACGACCTCTCTCGACACGGCGAACGGCACGCGATTCAGCAGGGTGCTGGCCGAGGGATCGGTGTACAAGACGGTGGGGTCGTCGACGTTCGCGGCGCGGCTGCAGCTGGCCGCAGTGCTCGACGGCTTCACGACACGCGGCGCGACGGCGTACGTGCCGCCGGAGGAGCGGCTCTACGCCGGCGGCCCGAACTCCGTGCGCGGCTACAACCAGAACCTGCTCGGTCCCGTCGTCTACATCGTGGATTCGTACGTGACGAGCGATACGACGATCGGCGGCAACCCGGCCCAACTCTTTCGCGCGTCCGACACATCGCGCGTGCGCCAGTACTCGCCCACCGGAGGAAATACGTTGATCGTCGCCAGCGCCGAATGGCGCCTTCGCCTGCCGTCGCTCGGCGGGCGGGTGCAGCTGGCGACGTTCGTCGACGCGGGGCAGGTGTGGAATCGCCCGCAGCAGACCTTTTCGATCTCCGACTTGCGCGTGACGCCCGGGGTGGGCGTACGGGTGCGGTCTCCGATCGGGCCGCTGCGCGTGGATGTCGCGTACAACGGATATGCCTCGACCACCGGCTCCGCGTACTTCGTGGGCAGCGACAACGTGCTCCGGTGCGTGAGCCCGGACAACACATTGTCGTCGGGGATCGTGACATCGGGTGAGACGTGCGAGCCGACCTACAGTCCGCCGGCCGGTTCCAGTGTGTTGAGCAAGCTGACGTTCAACTTCAGCATCGGGCAGGCGTTCTAGCGGATGTCACGCCGTCGTCTCGTTGCGCTCATCAGCGCCGGCATCCTGCTGCTTCTCGGCATGAGCGTGATCGGAGCGATCCTCGCGACCACGCAAACGGATCTCGGGCGCGCGCGCCTGCGCTCTCTGATCAACGCGCAGGTGACGAGCGCGATGGGCAATCGCGGCACCATTTACATCGGGCGGATAACGGGCAGCCTGTTCACGGGTGTCGAGCTCGACTCGATCTCGATTCGCGACGAGGAGGACTCGCTCGTCGTCGCGACCGGGCCGGTCATCGTCCGCTACGATCCGCGCGATGTGCTCGACAAGCGGCTGTTGCTGTCGTACCTCGAGGTGAACCGGCCAAACGTGTATCTGCGCCGGCGCGCCGATCACCAGTGGAGCTTCCGTCACGTTTTTCCCGATGGCCAGAAGAAGCAGCGGCTCGCGGGGAGCCGGGCGCTGGGCGACTACATCGTCATCGACAGTGCGGTGCTCCACGATGCGAGGTTCACGGTCACCGACCTCTGGTCGCCGCCCGATTCGCTGAAGGGCGCACGGAGAGACAGCGCGATCAGGGTGGCGCTCAACGACAAGAACCACGAATGGCGGCGCACCCGCGAGGGGATCAAGCAGACGCGCCGATGGACGAAGGGGGAGCTGCGATCGCCGTACGTGCGTCTTGCGGATCCGGACAGCGCCGGCAAGCTGATCTCGATGGGCGACATGCGCGTCGAGGAAAACGATCCTCCCTTCGATCTCAGCAACGCGAGCGGGCCCGTGAAGATTCTGGGCGACACCGTGTTCTTTGTGCTGCACCACTTCGATCTTCCGGGATCGACGGGGCACGCCGAGGGACGCGTCTCGTGGGGCGGTCCGTCGCCGACACACTACGATGTGCACGTGTGGGCGGACTCCCTCTCGATGAGCGAGGTGGCGTGGGTGTATCCGACGCTGCCGCGCTCCGGAAGCGGGAAGCTGGAGCTCACCATCAAGAACAACGTGCGCGACGCGCACGTGCTCGAGTATGGGCTGAGCAGGATGGACGTGCGCTCCACGAAGTCGCATCTCACGGGTGCGATGACGTTCGTCGTTGGTTTTCCGGTGCTCGCCGTGACGAACGTCGATGCGCAATTGTCACCGCTGGATTTCGACCTGCTGCGCACGTTCGCCGGCGGTCCATTTCCGGTCGATTGGCAGGGAACGTTCACCGGCTCAGTGCACGGGCCGGGCGGCATGCTCACGGACTGGCACGTGGATGATGGAGAGCTGACGTTCCGCGACGCGCACGTGCCTGGCGCGGTGTCGAAGGCATCGGTGCACGGCGCACTCGACATCCTCGTGCCCTCGAACGCGAAATTTCACTCGCTCGATGTCGACATTGCGACGCTCGACCTGCGAACGATTCAATACCTCTTCCCGAGCTTTCCGCGGCTGCACGGAACGATGTCAGGCACGGCGAGGCTGGACTCGTCGTGGCTCGACACGCGCTTTCACGATGCGAATCTCGTGCATCACGATGGCGATAATCCGACATCGCACTTCATCGGCGATGGACGCGTGACGCAGAACCCGAAGTTCACCGCGTTCGACGTGGCGCTTCAGGCGCAGCCTCTGTCGCTGACCACGTTTGCGCTCTCGTACCCGCGGCTGCCATTCCGCGGAAACTTTTCCGGCCCGCTGCGCATCCGCGGGACATTGGACGATCTCGACGTCACGGCCTCGCTGTCGGGAGACGCGGGGTCGATGGCCGTGAACGGGAATTTCGATCTCGACTCGTTGAGCGGGCTCGCGGGCCGAGGCACCGCGAGCGTCGCGGATCTCGATGTGCAGGCGCTCATGGAATCGAAGACGCTGCCGTCCACGAGTCTGGGGGGGCGAGCGGCGTTCGACGTTCACGGCGACTCGATCGCGAATCTGGCCGGCTCGTTGCACATCGAGCTCGATCAGTCGCGCGTGGAGCCCGTGGATGTGAGTACCGCCACGGCCTCGCTGTCGTTCGGCGACGGGCGCATGCACGTCGACACGCTCGGCATCACGAGCAGCGCCGCCCGCATCTCCGCGAACGGGACACTCGGGCTCGCGCCGAACATCGTCGACTCGCTCAGCTATTCCGTACTCGTTGATTCGATCGGTGGCCTGCGACCGTGGATTCTGCCGCGCGCGGCCTCCGACTCGGTACGGCGTGACTCAGTCCGAATGACGGAACACGACCTCGAGGAGCGGCAGATTCGCGACTCGCTCTTCGGAACGGCGCACGCCGAGGGAAAGCTCGTCGGCTCGATCGACACGCTCATGGCGCGAGGGGTCATCGCGGGGGAGTCGCTGTTCGTCGCGGGCAATCAGGTGGCGCACGCGAGCGGGAGCTACGCCGTGGCGGGGTTGCCGACGGATGCGCGCGGGACGATCCACGCGCGTGCGGACTCGCTGTTGATCGCGACTGTCGGGATCGACAGCGTGCAGGGCGACCTCACGCTGGCGAGCAAGTCACGCGGGGACCTGACCTTCGCGGCGGCGAGCGACCGCCACACCGGAAGCTTCGCGGTGGGGAGCCACTTCGCCTTCGATCGCTCGCTGGACTCGTTGCGGCTGGTGGTCGACAGCCTTGGCGGGTTGTTCGGCACGCATCAGTGGAGGCTCGTATCGCCAGCGACTGTCGTCTTCGACACCGGAGGAACGCGGCTCGACTCACTCACCGCACGTAGCGGCGAAGGGGGCGTGGCGGTGCTGCATGCGGACCTGCCGAACACGCGACCCGTGAACGTGTCGCTGCGCGCCGACAGCGTGTCCCTCGCCGACCTGGGCGTCATCGCGCAGCTCACGACGCCGATCAGTGGCACCACCACCGGAACCATCGACATTTCCGGCCCCCGTGCCGATCCGGTAATCGCGCTGCGGGCGCGGTTCCAGGATGTGTCTTTCGGCACTGTCGCGTTCCCTTACTTCACGTTGAACGGCGCGTACGCCAAGCAGCTGCTCGACACGAAGATGATCGTGTTCCGGCACGACACAGCCGTCATGTCGTTCTCGGGGTCGTGGCCGTTGAACCTTGCGCTCGTTCCCGTGCAGCGACGGATGCTCAACACGCCGCTCAGGGGGCACCTCGCGGGAGACAGTCTCGATCTTGCCGTGCTCGAGACCTTCTCGCCGTCGTTCTCACGGCCCTCCGGCACCGCAAGCGTGTCGCTCGACCTCTCGGGCACGTGGATGCATCCGCTGCTCGGCGGACGCATGCGCGTGCGGAACGGCGAAATGGGGCTGCCCGCGCTCGGCACACGGTTGCGCCACGTCGAGGCCGACGTCGGATTCCGCGCGGACAGCGTGCACATCGACACCCTCTCGATGGCGAGTGGTACGGAAGCGGGGAGCAACCTGTCGGTGCGAGGCTCGCTCGTGCTCGGGAACATGCTCGACCTGTCCCAGGATCTCAGCAACGTGCAGGTCGACCTTTCGATGTCCGCGCGCAACTTTCTCGTGGTCGACAAGCGATCGCTCGCGCGTCTCGAGCTCAGCGATGATGTGCGCCTCACCGGACCGTTCAGCCACATGGTGCTCACCGGCAACGTCGACATCGAGCGCGCGACGTTCTATTTGCCCGATCTCGCGGCGAAGACGGCGCTCAGTCTCGACCCGACGATCGATCCAGATGTCGGCACCCTTGTCGACACGAACCTCGTCGAGATCCGTCGCACCTTTCTCGGCCAACAGCGCCGCGACGTTCAGCAGGCGATCCGTTTTCTGCAGGTGCCGAGCCTCCAGGTGCAGATCGGCAACGACGTCTGGCTGCGATCGGAGGAGGCGAACATCAAGCTCGGCGGGCAGGTCGCGCTCAGGAAGGACGAGGCGAATCAGCGCTTCGATGGCTCGATCGATGTCGAGCGCGGCACGTATCGACTCGACCTGGGCCTCGTGCAGCGGACGTTTCAGGTCGACAGTGGAACGGTCACCTTCTACAACGATCCGCAGCAGGCCGGAACGCTGAACATCTGGGCGACGTACACGGTGCGGCAGGCGAATCAGCTCGCACAGGACGTGCGGATCATCGCGCACATCGGCGGCACGCTGCTCGATCCGAAGCTCGATCTCTCGAGCGACGAGCGCATCGCGCTCTCGTACACGGAGATCCTGAGCTACCTCGTGTTCGGCCAGCCATCGCTGCTGGGCTCCGGCGAGGCGAACAACAGCGCGCTTCGGCCGGTCGCTCAGGCGCTCTTGCCGAGCGCTGGGGCGCTCATCGAGCGGGCGATCAACTCGCAGATCGGATTTTTCGATGTGGTGCAAGTGCAGACGGGCTCCACGAATCAGGCTTCGATCGACCAGAGCGCATCGAACTTTCTGTCCGGATCGCGAATCGGCGTGGGCAAGCAGCTCGGGCAGCGCGCGTTCCTCACCGCGAACGCGGGGCTGTGCGGGCTCTCCAGCTCCTCGTCGAGCAGCTTCTCATCCACGATCGGGATCACGCTCGAGTACCGGCTGGCGCAGCACTTTTCGCTGCAGGCGAGCTCGGAGCCATCGACGCTGTCGCTGCTGTGCCGTCCTGGGATCACGACGATTGGCAACCGCCCGCGCCAATTCGGTTTCGATCTCTTTCGCGAATGGAGCTTCTGATCGGCCCGATCCTGCTGATCACCAATCCGGCGGCGCGGCGCGGAGGGCTGCTCGAGCAGCGCGCGCGCGAAGCGCTGCTGGCGGCGGGAGCCGAGCACGACGTCGTCGTCACGACGCATCAGGGACACGCGGCGCTCGTTGCCACGGAGCGCGCGAAGGACTTCGCCGCGGTCTTTACCCTGGGTGGCGATGGCACGGCGATGGAGGTCGTTGGCGCACTCGCGCACACCACCGTACCGGTTGGCGTCCTGCCCGGTGGAACGGGCAATCTCGTGGCGCGCGCGCTGCGGACGCCGCGGCGGATCGAGCGCGCGGTTCCGGCGCTGCTCAACGGCGAGCTTGCATCCGTCGATCTCGGCTACATCCCCGAGTGCAACCGCTACTTCGCGTTCAGTTCGGGGGTGGGAGTGGATGCGCGCATGATCGACGAGACGCATCCCGAGACGAAGCGTCGATACGGCATCGGGGCGTACGTACACACCGCCCTCAAAGTCGGGCTCGGCAGGCGCGCGTTTCACGTGCGCGTCGAGGTCGACGGCGTCGAGATCGAGCGCGAGGCGACCTCGCTCATGGTGTCCAACTTCGGCACCGTGCTCGACCAGCTGATCGTGCTCGGTCCCGGCATCAGGCAGGACGACGGACTGCTCGATCTCAGCATCTTCTCTCCCACGCACGCGGCCGACGTAATTCGCATCGCGTGGCGACTGCTCAGGCGCAACTTTCGAAGTGACGACGCCATGCTCTTTCGGAGCGGACGCGAGTTCCGCATCGCCTGCGACCCTCCGCAGCTGTATCAGGCGGATGGCGAGCTGCTAGGGACGACGCCGTATTCGGTCCAGGTGCACCCTCTGGCCGCCCGCCTTCTGGTCGCCAGGCGCGATTGACCGGACTCAGACTGGCGGTACATTCGTACAGGGGCTGTTGCACCTTCGACCGATGCGGTGAGGCGATGAGCGAGCGGTACGGACGCCTCCTGGAGCACGCGGCGGATGCGATATTCACCGTCGACGAGACGGGTCACTTCACCTCCGTCAATCTCATCATGGAACGCGCGATGGGACATCGGCGCGGCGACCTCATCGGCACGCATTGCTGCGCGCTTCTCGATTCGCCGCAGCAGACGGTGGCGAATCGCCTTCTCCAGGGCACTCTGGACGGAAGGCGACTGCGGTCGGAGGTCGCCTTTCGCGATGTCGCCGGACGCGGTCGTATCGGGTCGATCACGGCGACACCGATCGTGGAGCACGACGGTCGCGTCACTGGCGCGCTCTGCATCGTTCGCGACGTCACCGAGGAGCGCCGATTCGCCGATGAGCTTCGGCAGCGCGAAAAGCTCGCGGCGGTTGGCCAGCTGGTGAGCGGTGTCGCGCACGAGCTGAACAATCCGCTGGCTGGCATAAGCGCATTTGCGCAGCTGCTCGACGGTGCCGGCCCGCTCAACGCGGAGCAGCGAGACGCGGTGGAGACGATCCAGATGGAAGCAAAGCGCGCCGCGAAGATCGTGTCGAGCCTGCTGCTGTTCAGCCGGCAGCGGCAGCCCGAGCGATCGAACGTCGACCTCAATCGCGTGCTCAGCGACACACTCGCGCTACGGCGATTCGTCCTCACTACGGAACACATCGAAGTAATAACGGAGCTCGAGCCGGAGCTTCCGCACACCTGGGCGGATCCGTTTCAGCTGCAGCAGGTGCTGCTGAACCTTCTGGTCAACGCCGAGCACGCCCTGCGCGGGCGGAAAGGGAAGCGGAGGCTCATACTGCGCACTCGGCGCCGGGGGAATCGCATCGTCGCGAGCGTGATCGACAACGGTCCGGGAATCTCCGAGGAAGTGCGGAGTCGCATCTTCGAGCCATTTTTCACGACGAAACCCGTTGGCGAGGGTTCCGGGCTCGGACTCGCGATCTCGCACGGTATCGTGCGCCAGCACAGCGGCGTGCTGCGCGCGCAATCCACTCCCGGCGAGGGAGCCGCCTTCGAAGTGGACCTGCCCATTCTCAGCGAGTCGGGTAACGAGTCGCGACTCACCAAGGCGGTGGAGATGGCCGGCATTCCTCGTCAGCGCCGCTTCCTCATCGTCGACAACGAGCCCGCGATGCGGCAGGCGTTGCAGCTGCACCTGCGCCGTTCGGGATGTTTCGCGGACGCCGTGAGCGATGCTCCTTCCGCGCTCGCATTACTCGCCACGCGCACGTATGGCGCGATCTTCCTGGACCTGCACCTGGCCGAACCGAGCGGAGAGTCGTTGTTTGCAGAGCTCGTCGAGCGCGATCCGGACCATGCCGGGCGCGTCATCTTCGCGACCGGAGATCTCGAGAGTCCGCCGGCGCGCGAGTTTCTGCAGGGCGCTGGACGTCCGTTCGTCGGCAAGCCGTTCGCACTTTCAACCGTTGCGGCGTTACTGACGCAGACAGCGTCGCGCTGATGGCGACGATTCTCGTCATCGACGACACGCCCCAGGTCACCGCCATGCTCGGCGCGTTCTTCGAGCGGACGGGCCATCAGGTCGTGCGCGTGCACAGCGGCGAGGAGGGCATCGATGCGTATCGGCGCACGCGCCCCGACCTCGTGCTCCTCGACCTGCAGCTCCCCGACATGAGCGGTTTCGATGTGCTCGAGCACATTCGTGGCGATGAGCCGGTGGTCATCATCGTCACGGGGCACGGCGACATCCCGCTGGCGGTACAGGCGCTGCAGCGAGGCGCCGAGAATTTTCTGACCAAACCGGTGGACCTCGACCATTTGCGTGTGGCAGCGGAGCGCGGGCTGGAGAAGGCGAGGCTCAGGCAGCTTGCCCGCTACATGCGCGAGCGCCGTGGAATCAAGGGCGTCGGCGCGCTCCTGGGCACGTCGCCGGCGATGCGCGAGCTCGCGCACCAGATCGAATTGCTGACGTCGAGCGATCGCACGACGGTTCTGCTGCTCGGCGAACAGGGGACGGCGAAGGGGCAGATGGCGTACGCGATGCACGCGATGAGCGACCGCGCCGACAAGCCATTCGTCGAAGTCGCGTGCGCCGGGGCGGGAGAAGGCACGCTTGACGCCGAGCTGTTTGGCGACGAGTTCGGGGGCACGCGCGAGGCCCCGGTGCGACGGCTCGGACTGGCCGAGGTGGCAGACAATGGAGCGCTGCTGCTCGATGAGATTTCAGCGCTCGAACTGCCGGTGCAGGGGAAGCTCCTGCGGTTGCTGGAGTCGCAGAAGTTTCGACGTGCCGGGGGCGTTCAGGACCTCACGGTGGACATTCGCATGATCGTCACCTCGAGCAGAGATCTCGTCGAGGAGGTGCAATCGGGGCGCTTTCGCGAGGATCTCTATTATCGGTTGAGCGTGCTGCCCGTGGTGCTCCCGCCGCTGCGCGCGCGGGCGCGCGAGGATCTGATCGCGCTCATCGATCGCATCGCGGGCGAGCTTCGGCGACAGCTGCCGCACGCGCCAGCCGAGATCTCGGAGGCCGCGCTCGAGCAGCTTCTGCGACATTCCTGGCCGGGAAACATTCGAGAGGTTCGCAACGTGCTCGAGCGGGCGATGATCGTCGGCCGCGGCTCGCGTGAGATTACGGCCGAGCACCTGCCGCCGGATGTTCGCCGCAGCGGCGGGGTATTGCAGGCGCGCCACGTGCCGCGGACGGTGCACGATGTCGAGCGGGCGCACATCGAGCGCACGCTGCGCGCGCACCACGAAAATCGCACGCGCGCGGCGCGCGAGCTCGGGATCTCGCGTGCGACGCTGATCAACAAGATCAAGGAGTACCAGCTCGATCCGCAGGCTCTGTCGTACGCCGCGCCGGACGGGTGAGACGCTAGGGGGTGGTCGATCGTTCATATCCGGAGCCGCGCGGCCCGCGCGAGCTTCCCGAACCCAGGAGCAGGATGCCCGAGGAAAACTTGGAGCAGGATCGGATGATCTGCCGTGCGTGCGGAAACGAGGAGCGCGCGAGCGAGGGCTATCCGTGCGCGGACTGCGGCACATTTCTCTGCCTTCTCTGCACGTTCAGGGGCGTGACGCTGTGCTCGATGTGTGAGGCGAAGCAGAAGGACACGGCCGCGAAGTAATGAGCGACAGCGTCGTGCTTCGGGAACGGCTCGCTCTGGGCGACAGGACCTTCACCGTGCTCGCCGAGCCGTGGTACGATGCCGCGAGCGACGAGTGGAAGGGGCGGTACCTGTACGTGCCGCTCGACAGGTCGCTGGCCTCTCCCGTGGCGTCGAGCGCAGTGAAGCGCGCGCGGAAGCGCGACGATCTCGTGCGCCAGCTTGGCGCGGCGACCGACCGCGAGCTGACCAAGGCCTTCAACTCCATTCCAATTCCCGGTGCGCGTCGTTCACGCTGACTTTGGACTTCCGTCGTCCGGTGTGGGTACGGAGACGCCTGTGCTCGTGTCGGCCCCGGTGGCGCCGCTGCACGCTGAGCCAAAGGCGTCGAGCGAACAGGTGAGCCAGTCGCTTGCGGGACATCTCGCCGTGGTGCTCGAGAGGCGCGAGGGTTGGCGACGTGTGCGGCTGCGGGACGGGTACGAAGGGTGGAT